>NZ_JAWDID010000025.1:0-82659 GCF_032464875.1 Allobosea rubneri | reverse complement strand
CGGCCGGGCTCGGCGCGCTGCTGGGCGGGCGGGCCAATGCCGCGCAAAGCAATGCGGCGGCAGGGCTCACGCCGCTGCCGCCGATCGTCCTGCGCGAAGGCAGGGTCTTCCTCGGGCCGCTGCGGCTGCCTCTGCAACCGCTGCGACCGCTTTACTGACCGCTGGCGGCGCTGATCGCGGCGCGCGGCGCCTCGATCCGCACCAGCGCCTTCTTGACCGCGTCCTGCACCTTCTCGAAGGCCCGGACTTCGATCTGGCGGACGCGCTCGCGTGAGACGCCGAACTCCTCCGAGAGCTGCTCGAGGGTGATCGGGTCCTCGGCGAGGCGGCGCGCCTCGAAGATCCGGCGCTCGCGCGGATTGAGCACGTTCAGGGCCTCGCGCAGTGCCGAATGGCGGTTGTCGCTTTCCTCGGATTCGGCGAGCCGGTTTTCCTGGCTCTCGCTGTCATCGACGAGCCAGTCCTGCCATTCGCCCTCGCCATCCTCGCGCAGCGGCGTGTTGAGCGAGGCATCGCCGCCGAGCCGGCGGTTCATGTCGACGACATCCTGCTCGTTGACGCCGAGCTTGGTGGCGATGGTCTTGACCTGCTCGGGCCGCAGATCGCCTTCGCCCAGCGCCGAGATCTTGCTCTTGGCCTTGCGCAGGTTGAAGAACAGCTTCTTCTGATTGGCGGTGGTGCCCATCTTCACCAGCGACCAGGAGCGCAGGATGTATTCCTGGATCGAGGCCTTGATCCACCACATCGCATAGGTCGCGAGCCGGAAGCCCTTGTCGGGCTCGAAGCGCTTGACCGCCTGCATCAGGCCGACATTGCCCTCGGATACGACCTCGCCGATCGGCAGGCCGTAGCCGCGATAGCCCATGGCGATCTTGGCGACGAGACGCAGATGGGAGGTGACGAGCTTATGGGCCGCATCGCGGTCGCCATGCTCGCGCCAGCGCTTGGCCAGCATGAATTCCTCGTTCGGTTCCAGCATCGGGAACCGGCGGATCTCTTCCAGGTAACGTGAAAGTCCGCCCTCGGCGGACATGACGGGCAGCGACGCAATCGCCATGCTCGTACTCCTCTCCAGGCTCCCGCTCCGCGGCGAGCCGACCACCCGAGTGTCCTTCGGGCAGGATTGTGCGGCGCGCCGCCACGAAGACAATCGTCAATTCGCGGGCAGCACACCCAGCGGCGCCCCTTTAGCCATCCGCTTCGCAGTGCAGTATATTCAATGCGAGAGTGACCGAAAGTGGGCGGCGCAGCAAAAAACCGTCACAGGATCGCGAGTTCACTTTGCAAACGTGCAAAGTCTGCCGGAGGTTCCGACTCGAAGCGGAGTTCCTCGCGGGTCACCGGATGCGCGAAGCCGAGCAGCCGCGCATGCAGCGCCTGGCGGCCGAGAGCAGCAAGCGCGGCGCGGGCGCCCTCCGGCAGGCGGCTCGCCTTGGTCATGAAACCCGAGCCGTAGAGCTGGTCGCCGAGCAGCGGGTGGCCGATATGGCTCATATGCACCCGGATCTGGTGGGTGCGGCCGGTCTCGAGCTGGCATTCGACCAGGCTCGCCAGCGCTTCCAGCTCCTCGTGGCCGCGCAGCAGGGGTGGATAGCGCTCGATCAACTCGATATGGGTGATCGCCTCGCGGCCCCGGCCTTCGCCGACCACCATCATCTTCTCGCGATTGCGGTTGGAGCGCTCGATCGGGGCGTCGATCGTCCCCGTCTGCCGGCGCGGCGCGCCCCAGACCAGCGCGAGGTAGGCCCTTTCGAGCGGCCCGGTGCGGCCATGATCGGCGAACTGCTTGGCCAGCCCCTGATGCGCCTTGTCGTGCTTGGCGACGACGAGCAGGCCGCTGGTGTCTTTGTCGAGGCGGTGGACGATGCCGGGCCGGCGCACGCCGCCAATGCCCGAAAGGCTCGCGCCGCAATGGGCGATCAGCGCGTTGACCAGCGTGCCGTCCTCATGGCCGCCGGCGGGATGGACGACGAGGCCGGCGGGCTTGTCGATGACGATCAGGTGCTCGTCCTCGAAGACGACATCGAGCGGGATCGCCTGGCCGATCGGCGCGGCCGGCTTGGCTTCGGGCATGATCAGGGCCAGACGCTGCCCCTCGACGACCTTGCGGCTGGCATCGGCGACGACCGCGCCGTCGATGCTGACGCCGCCTTCCTTGATCACCTGCTGCAGCCGGGCGCGGGAGATCTCTCCCGCGAGCAAGGCGAGCGCCTTGTCGAGGCGCAGGCCGGCATGCTCGGCGGTGATCACGAGTTCGGTCGGGGTGTCGATGGGGTGGGGCGCGTTCATGCCCCGTCTATAGGCGCAAGGGAAGAAAATCGCACCCAAAGATCGCGGATTGCGCTCGGGCTCGAGCCGGGGCTCTCGGGCGGCTCGTCGCGTCGTGGCCGAGAACGGCGGCAGATCGCATCCTGCCGGACGCAGGCTGGCGATAAGCTCTCTTGCTGGGGCATTGGACTGAAGAGGGGATTCCGTTCTCTTTGCCCAATGCGCTGGGCCGGATCAGCCGAAGAGGCGGAAGCGGCCCTTCGGCTCCTCCGGCGGTGCCTGCTCCGGTCCCGGGTCGTCCGGCGCGTGGGCAACCGGGAAGACCACCGGCGCCGGCCGGCCTTGCGCTGCCGGCTTGCCGGAGTTCGGCGCTGCCTCGGCCGGCGTGGCGGCTGCCGGTTCGGGCTTCGGCTCGGCAACCGGTTCTGGCTTGGTTTCGGGTTTGGCCTCGGCCTTGATCTCGGGCTTGGCCCCGGGCGTGGGCTGTGGTGGTGCAGGAGCCGGCGCGACCGGCACCGCTTCGATCACGGTAGCGTTCGGGGCGGAGGCGGTTTCCGGCACCACCTCCACCGGTGCCGCGGTCTCGGCCCGGCCTTCGAGCAAGGGCGCGGATTCATCGAGATCGGCGAGCACGTCGTCGAGATCGGCGGCGGGGCGGCCGAGGGTCGCCGGTGGCACCGTCCAGACGAAGGCGTCGAGGCGGCCGGAGATCGGCGAGACCGGCAGCCAATGGTCGGAGACGAGGCCGTCCGCGACCCAGGCCGCATCGCGCGGGGCGCGGGTGGCGCGGGCGAGCCATTCGCGCACCCGCCCGGCAGCGCCGTGCTCGGCTTCCTCGAGCTCGGCCATCAGCAGGCAGACGCGGACCGAGGCGCCGCCGGCGAGCAGTGGCTTCAGCGTCGCGCGGGCCCGGGCAAAATCCTGGGCGTGGATCGCGGCGCCGGCCAGGGCCAGCACGCCTTCCGGATCGGCCGGGCGCAGCTTGGTCAGCGTCTCGGCGCGGGCGAGGCGGTCGCGGGCACTGTCGCCGGGGCGGACGTCGAGATAGGCGGCGGCGATGTCGGGATGCGAGGCCTCTTTCCAGGCCGTTTCGAGCAGCCTGGCCGCCTTCTTGATGTCGCCGCGCTCGGAGAGCATGCGGCCGGCAAGTGCCGCGGCCGGCGTCAGTCCGGGGGCGAGCTTCACCGCCTCCAGCGCGGCGGCGAGCGCCTTTTCGGGCTCGCGGCCCTTGGCTTCGAGAGCCTCGGCGGCGAGCAGCACGGCGCGCTGGCGCTTGGCTTCGGCCTTGTCGGCGAGACGCAAGGCGGCGCGGCGCTCGACGGCGGTGCGCGCCGCCTGCCAGTCGCCGGCGCCGGTGTGGAAGTCGAGCAGGGCGTCGTTGGCCCAGGCGAGCGAGGGCGACCGCCGCACGGCCTCGTCGGCGAAGGCGCGGGCGGCGGCCATGTCGCCGCGGCGCCGTGCCTCGACGAACAGGCCGCGCAGGCCGAGCACGCGGGTTTCGGGCTTGTCGAGCATCGCCTTGAAGGCGGCTTCGGCCCGGCCGCGATCGCCGGAGAGCTGGGCGGTCTGAGCCTCCAGCAGCAAGGTCAGCGGTTCTTCTGCGGCGAATTTGCGGGCGTCGTGGGCATGGCGGCCGGCGGCTATCGGGTCGCCGGCGCCGATCGCGACCATGCCGCGCGAGACCGCCTCGAAGCCGCGCGCCCGGCGCCGCGCCCGCGAGGCGAAGCTGAAGGCCGAGGGCAGGCCGAGCACGAAGCGCAGCACCGCCCAGACGACCAGCGCCAGGAAGGCGAGCAGGATGACGCCGATCGCGGCGATCGCGACGCTGGTCTCGATCCGATAGCCCTGCCAAAGCACCGAGACCTCGCCCGGCCGGTCGGCGAGCCAGACGGCGCCGGCGGCCAGCGCGGCGATGACGAGGAGATAGGTCAGTACGCGAACCATGGACCGATAACCTTCCTCAGCCTGCCGAACCCAGTGCCGCAACAGCGTTTCGCGCGATCCCGGCGATGGCGGCCTCGGCCGCCGCTCTTTGCTTCAGCGCCGCCCCGAATGCCTCACTGGGGCGCCGCGCCGGTTCCGGCAGTTGCGCCCAGAGCGTCGCCGCAGTGGCGATGTCATTCTGCACCAGGGCGTTCTCCAGACGGATCGGCAGCGTCGCCGGATCATTCGCGCCGGTATCGCCGACCGGGCGGATGGTGACGATCCGGCTGGCGAGCCCGAGCAGCTTGTCTTCCCAGCTGCTGGCTGGCGGAGCGCTCTCGCGGGCGAACAGAGCACGGTGGCTGCGGAACTGCGCGAGCAGGGCGTCGCGGGTCGCCGCGCCGCTGGTCGCGACCGCTTCGAGCGCCGTCAGCTCCGTCGCGGGGATACCGCCCGCCGCGAGTGCGGCGACATCCTGCTGGAAGGGGCGGCCGGCGCCGATCGCGTCGCGGACGCGCTCGGCGAGAACGATGCGGGCGGCGGCCAGGGCCTGCCGGCTCGGCACCAGCGCGTTCTTGGCGGTGGTCTCGACTGCGGCAAGGCGCTGCCCGGTCTCGCCGAGACGCCGCTCCAGCTCAGCTGCGGCAGTGCGGGCGGCAGCGGCGTTGCTGTCGGCCTGGGTGAGCTTTTCGCTGACCTCCGCCAGCGCGGCGGCATCGCCCGCTGCAACCGCCGGGACGGTCTTGGCGAGCTCGGCGAGGCGGCTGGCATTGCTCTGTGCCGCAGCGTCGGCCTTGGCGGCGCTGTCGGCGGCGGCGCTCGCCTTGCGGTCGATCGCTTCGAGCGCGGCGCGGTTGGGCAAGGCGGCGCTCTGCGCCTGCAGCGCCTCGATGCGGCGGTTCAGCTCGGCGAGGCGCGCGGCGTCGTCGGGGCCCGCGAGCTTGAGGCCGAGCAGCACCAGCCCGGCGCCGACCGCGCCGCCGACCAGTCCGGCCAGAGCAAGAGCCGGCAGGCCGGCGCGGCGCTGCGGCGGAGGCGCCGGCGGCGGCTCGAATTCACGTGGGAGGGCTTCGCTCGGCAGGATCGCCTCGGCCGCGCTCTTGGTCCGTTCAGTCGCGGCGGCATTGCTCGCCGCGGTCTCCGGCTCTGGTGCTGCAGCCTCGGGCGCCTGCGCCTCGGACGATGCCGGCGCGGCCGCTTCGGCCTGCGGCGCGAGCTCGATGGTCGGCGGTGTCCGTCCCGACCGGCTGCGACGCTTTGCGGCCGGGCTCTGTTCGCTGCTCGGCTCGCTCATCGCGTCCTTGTCCATCTCCGCGGCCGGTTCGGTCGCCGCAGCCTCCTCTCTAACATCGCCGTCGAGCAGAATGCGAGCCGGCAGATGGTCGAGGGCTGCGAGCAGCGCGGCCTCCTCGGCA
Source organism: Allobosea rubneri (assembly GCF_032464875.1). NCBI lineage: Bacteria > Pseudomonadati > Pseudomonadota > Alphaproteobacteria > Hyphomicrobiales > Alloboseaceae > Allobosea > Allobosea rubneri. The sequence continues at coordinate 77,053 of NZ_JAWDID010000025.1, read as the reverse complement.
TGCTCGGCGACCAGCACGGTGCCGGCGCCGGCACTGATCAGCGGCGCGGCGATCTCGGCCGACAGCGCGACCTGCGGCAAGGCGAGCGCCTGCTCGGTGAGCCCGGCCGCGTCGGCCAGCGCCAGGAAGGTCTGGGCGCTGCGCGGCGAGTAGTGCAGGGCGGCATCAGCCTCGCCGCCGCGCAGGGCTTCGGCCGCAGGCTGTGGCAGCGTATCGACGGCCTTTGCCTCGTAGGCGGTCCAGACCGTCACGGTATGGCCGGTGGCGCGCAATTGCTCGGGCAGGTCGTCATGCCGGTCCTGACCGGCGACGAAGAGCAGCTTCCTGGGTTCCGGCAGCTCGCCGGCGATCAAAGCGAGGAGATCGGAGCGATTGCCCTTGGCGTTGCGGGTCGCGAAGCCGAGCGCTCCGGCCGCCTCGGCGGTGCGGGAGCCGACGCAGAAGGCCGGAAGCGATTTCCGCCAGGCTTTCGGCAGTTGCTCCAGCGCCGGCACGGCATTGGCGCTGGTCAGGACGAGCGCGTCGAACGGGCCTTTCGGCGCCGGCTCCGTGCCCGGGACGATGCTGAAGAGTGGCGCCAGGACCGGCTCCTGGCCGCGCTCGATCAGCACCTTGGCGGTGCGCTCGGCATCGGGCTGCGGTCTCAACACCAGAACGCGCATGTCGTCTCCTCGCTTCGGCCGGTCGTGAAGGCTCAGGCCGGATCGTAGATGCCGGCCGGAGCGCGGGCGCGCAACTCGCGCCCGAGATCGGCTCCCAGTTTCGCGGCGTCCGTGACGGAACCATGGCGCTCGCCCTCGGCGCTCGCCGACCCGTCGGGGGAGAGCAGAAGGCCGCGCAGATGCACGCGGTCGCCGGTGACGACGGCGTGGCCGGCGATCGGCATGCGGCAGGAGCCGTCGACCTCGGCCAGGAAGGCGCGCTCGGCCGTCACCGCGAAGCCGGTGTCGCGGCAGATCACCGGGGCGAGGGCCGCGATGGCGGCGGCATCGTCAGCGCGGATCGTGATGCCGATCGCGCCCTGGCCGACGGCCGGCAGCGATTCCTCGATCGACAGGATGCCGCTCGCCTTGTCCTCCAGACCGAGGCGGCGCAGTCCGGCGAGCGCCAGCAGCGTCGCGTCGATCTCGCCGCTGGCGACCTTCTCCATGCGCCGCGCGACATTGCCGCGCAGCAGCACGACCTGGAGATCGGGCCGGGAACGGCGCAGCATCGCCTGGCGGCGCAGCGAGGCCGAGCCGATCACGGCGCCCTGCGGCAGGTCGGCGACCCTCGCGATGCCGCGCGAGATCAGGACGTCGCGAGCATCCTCGCGCGGCAGATAGCCGCCGACGACGAGCCCGTCCGGCAGCCGGGTCTGCAGGTCCTTGGAGGAGTGCACGGCGAAATCGATCGTCCCGGCGAGCTGGGCGACGTCGAGTTCCTTGGTGAACAATCCCTTGCCGCCGGCCTCGGCGAGCGAGCGGTTCTGGATCGAATCGCCGGTGGTGACGATGGCGTCGAGCGGCAGTTCGTCCTGCGCCCAGCCATGGGCCTGCATCAGGCGGCCGGCGAATTCGCGCGCCTGCGCCATGGCCAGCGGGCTGGCGCGCGTGCCGATGACGAAGCGGCCGGGCAGGCGCTGCTGGCGTGGCGGGGTGGGCTGCTGACTCATGCGGCGCAAATTCTCCGGTTCCGGCGCGGGGCTCGCCCGCGCCATTGGCCTTCTTCTTCTTGCAGCACTATACGAAGGAAATCCCCGCGCGAAACCGCGCACCCGGCAGCGGCCCCGCCGCCGGGACCTTAAACCAGCGAGCCTTTCGACCGACCGGCCATGCGTGTTCTGGGCATAGAGACCACTTGCGACGAGACGGCGGCCGCGATCGTCGGCGTCGATCGTGCCGGCGAGGCCAAGATTCTCTCCAACGAGATCCTCAGCCAGATCGCGGCGCATGCGGCCTATGGCGGCGTCGTGCCCGAAATCGCGGCGCGCGCCCATGTCGAGGCGATCGACCGGATCGTGGCGCGGGCCTTCGAGACGGCCGGGCTCAAGGTCTCGGAGATCGACGCGATCGCGGCGGCGGCCGGGCCGGGGCTTGTCGGCGGCGTGATGGTCGGCCTGACCAGCGCCAAGGCAATCGCGCTGGTGACCGGCAAGCCCTTCATTGCGGTCAACCATCTCGAGGGCCACGCCCTGACGGCAAGGCTGACCGACGATGTCGCCTTTCCCTATCTCCTGCTGCTGGTCTCGGGCGGGCATACGCAATTGCTCGCGGTGCGCGGCGTCGGCGATTACCTCCGGCTCGGCACGACCATCGACGACGCGGTCGGCGAAGCCTTCGACAAGATCGCCAAGATGCTTGGCCTGCCCTATCCCGGCGGCCCCTCGGTCGAGCGCGAGGCGCTGAACGGCGATTCCGAGCGCTTCGAGTTTCCGCGGCCAATGAGCGGGCGGCCCAAGCCCGATTTCTCGCTGTCGGGCCTGAAGACGGCGGTGCGGCTGATGGCGGAGCGGATCGCGCCGCTTTCCGACCGCGACGTCGCCGATCTCTGCGCCTCCTTCCAGGCGGCGGTGGTCGATGTGTTGGTCGACCGCACCCGCGCCGGGCTGCGCGCCTGCCGCGAGGCCGGGATTAGCCCGTCGACGCTCGTCGTCGCGGGCGGCGTCGCCGCCAACCAGGCGATCCGCAGCGGGCTGACGCGGCTCGCTACCGAAGCCGGTCTGCCGATGGTGGCGCCGCCGCTGGCACTTTGCGGCGACAATGGCGCGATGATCGCCTGGGCCGGGCTGGAGCGGCTGCGCCTCGGGCTGATCGACGACATGGGGGCACTCGCCCGTCCGCGCTGGCCGCTCGACGAAATCAAGGCCGCCGGATGACGCCTTCCGACCGGTTCGCCACGATCGGCGTCGCCGGCGGCGGCGCCTTCGGCGCGGCGCTCGCGCTTGCCGCGGCGCGTGCCGGGCGGCGTGTGATCCTCTGGGCCCGCGATGCCGAGGCGGTTGCGATCATGCGCGAGAGCCGCGCGGTGCCGCGGCTGCCGGGCGCGACCCTGCCCGAAAGCGTGACCCCGGTCGCGGAGATGGCGGCGCTGTCGCAGGCGCGGGCGCTGATCCTCGCGGTGCCGACCCAGGCGCTTCGACCGGTCTGCGCCGATCTCGCGCGCGCCCTGCCGGCCGGACTGCCGGCGATCTCTGCCGCCAAGGGCATCGAGCAGAAGAGCGGCCTCTTCACCACGCAGATCGTCGCCGAGCTCTGGCCGGGTGCCGTGCCGGCGATCCTGTCGGGCCCGAGCTTCGCGGCCGACATCGCGCGCGGCCTGCCGACGGCGCTGACGCTGGCGGCAAGCGATGCCGCGCTGGCGCAGGACCTCGCCGAGGTGCTGAGTTCGGCTTCGCTGCGCATCTACCACAGCAACGACCCGCGCGGCGTCGAGATCGGCGGCGCCGCCAAGAACGTGCTCGCCATCGCCGCCGGGATCGCGATCGGGCTCGGCTATGGCGAGAGCGCCCGGGCGGCGCTGGTGGCGCGCGGCTTCGCGGAGCTGCGCCGTTTCGGCGAGGCGTTCGGCGTGCAGTCGGAGACGCTGATGGGGCTTTCCGGGCTCGGCGACGTCGTGCTCTCCTGCGCCTCGGCGCAATCGCGCAATTTCGCCTATGGGCTGGCGCTCGGGCAGGGGCGGAGCCCGGCCGAGGCCGCCGGCGGCAAGCTCGCCGAGGGGGCCTTCACGGCGGCGATCCTTGCGGAGATGGCGCAAGCACGGCAGATCGAGACGCCGATCGCCGAAGCGGTCGCGGCGATCATCGCCGGCGAGGTGGGCGTCCGCGAGGCGGTCGCCGGGCTGCTGGCGCGGCCGATCCGGGCCGAGAATTGAGAGTGGATACCGCCCTTCCAGCCCTCATCCTGAGGAGCCGTGTAGCGGCGTCTCGAAGGATGCTCCAGTGTGCGCTGGAGGCATCCTTCGAGACGCGCTCTGCGAGCGCTCCTCAGGATGAGGGCTCTATTATGACCGGCGAGGTGTAGCGATGGCCAATGACTGGTCCGACCTGACGAAACGCGTCGCCCGCGGGATCGCCGAGGTGCGCAAGACCACCGGCGCCGAGCTCGTGGCCGAAAGCCAGCCCGTGCCGCTCGCCGGGCGCATCGCCTGGCGGGTGATCGAGCTGCGCCGGCGGCGCCGCGAGGATACGCATCGCTTCGTGCTGATCCTGCCCTTTGGCGAAGGCGAGACCAGGATCGAGCTCAGCCCGCAGGATTATGCCGCGCTGACCCGCGAGATGGTGCGGTTCTGGAACGAACAGGGCGAGGCGGCATCGCGGCCGCCAGCGCCCTTGAAGGAAGAAGAGGACGAGGCCTGATGGCGCACTGGTTGATCAAGTCGGAACCCTCGGTCTGGTCCTGGGACCAGCAGGTCGCGGCCGGCGCCAAGGGGACGCATTGGGACGGGGTCAAAAACCACACCGCCAAGCTGAACCTGATGGCGATGAAGAAGGGCGACCAGGTCTTCTTCTACCATTCCAATGAGGGCCTCGAGGTCGTCGGCATCGTCGAGGTGATCAGGGAGCACTATCCCTGGACGGAAGCCGGCCCGCCCTGGGTGCTGGTCGATTTCAAGGCGGTGAAGCCGCTGCCGAAGCCGGTCACGCTGGCGGCGGTCAAGGCCGAGCCGAAGCTCGCCAAGATGGCGCTGGTGACCTCCTTCCGCCTGTCGGTGCAGCCGGTGACCGACGAGGAATGGGCCCTCGTCTGCAAGATGGGCGGGCTCTGAGAGCCACCTTCGCGGGCCACCGCCTGGAGGCAGGCGGAGTGCGCGTCATGGGGGGCGACCGGGATGCCGGGCGGACCGCTCGGCACCGCGCCCTCGCCGAAAGTCGCAGCAACGAAAGTGCGAGCCGGCGGCGCTTGTCGCCAATGGCTTGCGTCTTATGATGCGACGAACTTGAAAGAAGCCGTGTCGGAATGCGACCACGGCACCATGCCGCCCCGAGCCGCCCTCCGGCTCACGCCGACGGCCGAAGTCTGGGGAGACGCCTGATATGACCGAGATGATCTACGACGTGCCGGCCAGCTGGGCCAAGAAGGCCTATCTGAACGACGCCAAGTACAAGAAGATGTACGCGGCCTCGATCAAGGACCCCGACAAGTTCTGGGGCGAGCAGGGCAAGCGGATCGACTGGTTCAAGCCTTACAGCAAGGTCCGCAACGCCAGCTACAAGCCCGGCAAGGTCTCGATCAAATGGTATGAGGACGGCACCACCAACGTCGCCTACAACTGTGTCGACCGGCATCTGCCGACGCGGGCGAAGCAGACCGCGATCATCTGGGAGGGCGACGACCCCTCCGAGTCGAAGAAGATCACCTACGGCCAGCTCTATACCGAGGTCTGCAAGTTCGCGAACGTGCTGAAGGCCAAGGGCGTCAAGAAGGGCGACCGCGTCACCATCTACCTGCCGATGATCCCGGAAGCGGCCTATGCCATGCTCGCCTGCGCGCGCATCGGGGCGATGCATTCGGTGGTGTTCGGCGGTTTCTCGCCGGATTCGCTGGCGAGCCGCATCGAGGATTCCGATTCGAAGATCGTGATCACGGCCGATGAAGGCCTGCGCGGCGGGCGCTCGGTGCCGCTGAAGAAGAACGTCGACGCGGCCGACCCCAAGGTCAAGGGCGGGATCGAGACCGTCATCGTCGTCAAGCGCACCGGCGGCAACGTCACCATGCAGGACGGCCGCGACGTCTGGTATCATGACGAGGCCGCCAAGGTCTCCGGTCATTGCCCGCCGGTCGAAGTCAAGGCCGAGGACCCGCTGTTTCTGCTCTATACCTCGGGCTCGACCGGCAAGCCGAAGGGCGTCCTGCACACCACCGGCGGCTATCTCGTCTATGCCTCGATGACGCATCAATACGTCTTCGACTATCATGACGGCGACATCTACTGGTGCACGGCCGATGTCGGCTGGGTCACCGGCCACAGCTACATCCTCTACGGGCCGCTCGCCAATGGCGCGACGACGCTGATGTTCGAGGGCATCCCGACCTACCCGACGATCTCCCGCTTCTGGGAGGTGATCGACAAGCACAAGGTCAACATCTTCTACACCGCGCCGACGGCGATCCGCTCGCTGATGGGCGCCGGCGAGGAGGCGGTGACCAAGACCAAGCGCAAGTCGCTGCGCCTGCTCGGCTCGGTCGGCGAGCCGATCAATCCCGAGGCCTGGGAATGGTATCACCGCGTCGTCGGCGAGCGGCGCTGCCCGATCGTCGACACCTGGTGGCAGACCGAGACCGGCGGCATCCTGATCTCGCCGCTGCCCGGCGCGACCAAGCTGAAGCCCGGCTCGGCGACGCGGCCCTTCTTCGGCATCCGGCCAGAGATCGTCGACGCCGAAGGCAAGGTGCTGGAAGGCGCGGTCGAGGGCAACCTCGTCATCTCCGAGAGCTGGCCCGGCCAGATGCGCACGGTCTACGGCGACCATAAGCGCTTCGAGGAGACCTATTTCGCGACCTATCCGAACAAGTACTTCACCGGCGACGGCTGCCGCCGCGATGCCGACGGTTATTACTGGATCACCGGCCGCGTCGATGACGTGATCAACGTCTCCGGTCACCGTATGGGCACGGCCGAGGTCGAGTCGGCGCTGGTCGCGCATCCCAAGGTCTCGGAGGCGGCCGTCGTCGGCTATCCGCACGACATCAAGGGGCAGGGCATCTACGCCTATGTCACCCTGATGGCGGGCGAGAACCCTTCGGCCGACCTGAAGAAGGAGCTGGTCACTTACGTCCGCAACGAGATCGGCCCGATCGCCTCGCCGGACCTGATCCAGTTCGCGCCGGGCCTGCCCAAGACCCGCTCGGGCAAGATCATGCGCCGGATCCTGCGCAAGATCGCCGAGGACGAGTTCGGAGCGCTAGGCGACACCTCGACCCTGGCCGATCCGGCCGTGGTCGACGATCTCGTCGCCAACCGCCAGAACAAGCGCAAGGCGGGCTGAGGCCGACCCGGTTCAGGAAACTCTAGCCACCCGGGCGGCCGTCACGGTTTCGCCCGGGTCGGCCGCCCTTCTGACCCGGTTGCGGCCCTCGGCCTTGGCCCGGTAGAGCGCCCCGTCGGCGGCACTCAGCAGTTCCTCCCAGGCTTCCGGTCCACGGCGGCCGCTCGCGACGCCAAGGCTGGCGGTAACGGTGATGCGTTCGCCTGCGCCGATCTCGATGCGCCGCCGCTCCAATCCGGAGCGCAGGCGCTCGGCGATCTCGACGAGGGTTTCGAGGCTTGCTCCTGGAAGGATGAGAGCGATCTCCTCGCCGCCATAGCGCGCGGCCAGATCGGATTCGCGGATCGTCTCCAAGGTCAGCGCTGCGATCTCGCGCAGGACCTGGTCGCCGGCAGGGTGGCCATGGCGGTCGTTGATCGCCTTGAAATGGTCGACGTCCATCAGGATCAGGCCGATCTCGTCCGGCATGTCGGCGAATTCAGCGTCGCCCTGGCCGATCCGGTCGAGCGCGCGGCGGTTCAGCAGGCCGGTCAGGCCATCGGTTTCCGCCTGGCGCTTGAGCCGCGCCGTCAGCTGCCGGCGCTCGCGCAGCCGCTGGCGCAGGATATCGAGCGCACCGAAGAGTTCGCGCATTTCCTCGCCGCCGCCGAAACCGCCCGGAGCCGCTTCGATCTCGCGCCCCTCCGCGAGCGCCACTACATGCTCGCGCGCCCTGAGCAATGGCCGAAAGACCAGGCGTCGTGCGAGCAGGATCAGGAGCAGATTGGTCAGGACTATAAGGACGATGATCACGCTGACGGCCTGGAGCCAGTACCAGGCGGCGTCGCGCTCGGCTCGTGACTGTCGTGAGACGATGTCGAGGAAAGTCGTACGCAGCTGTTCGAGCGGCTGCAACGTCGGCACATAGCGGTCGGTCATCTGCGCTGCGGTGACGCCGTAGTCGCCGGACTGCATGCCGGCGGCGCTCAATTCGGTGATGAAGTCGAGCCCGTCGCCGAAATAGAGCCTGCCTGTGTCCTGTAGTGCCCGATTCAGTGCGGCATCGGAGGCGTAGAGCTCGAGCTGCTTCTCGGCCACCTGCCAGATCTGCAGGAGCCGGCCACGGGTGTGGCGCAGTTCGTCCCGGTCGGCGCTCGAGAGGGGGCGCCGTGTCGCGATCGGCGTGGCGAGATGCGAGCCCATCCGCCCGGCATACTCGCGCAAGTCGCCGAGCATCTGCAGGATCATGACCTGACCGGCAAGTGACTGGTCCTGCGCGACGATCCCGGCCATGGTGCCGGTGATCAGCGGGCGGGAGATGTCGACGACGTCGAACATCTGGCGAATGGCGTCCTGGATGATCTCGCCGCTGCGCGCCGCTTTCGGCAGGGCCGCGGCCGCATCGACGGTCTCCCGCGCCTGGTCCAGCCTCGACCGGACCCGTTCGACTTCACCGGCAGGAAAGCCGCTTCTGGTCCCCTGGCTCCGCGGAGCGACCGCGTCGAGAGCCTCGTCGCTGAGGGCCCTGAACTGCGTCAGCCGCCGCCGGGCCTGACTATCCGGCGCCGTTTCCTCCCCGAGCACGCTGTTGGCCGGGCCGCGCTCCGCGGAGATCCGGTTCGCGACGTTCAGGACCTTGCCGAAATAGGTGAGGGCTTCGAGATCGTCATTGGCGCGCCGATAGTCCTTCATGAAGACGCCGATCAGGCAGACGGCCAGAGCCAGCGAGAACAGCAGCATCAGGCCGCAGCCGACGATCAGCTTGGCGTCGAGGCTGGCTGCCCGCAGGCGCGCGAGAAGGGGCATCTTCGAGAGTGCGCCAAGCATGGCCTAGGAGTTGCCGGCAGAACGTAACGTCATGGCCGGCAAACTGCTGCCGCCGCCTTTAGATCGGGTAAACCGGCTGCGACCAATCCGGCGCTTCAGCCCTGTGCCTTCCGCCGTTTTCCCGCGGTCGGAAGCCGCCTGCCATAGAGCTCCAGCCGGTGGCGGACGATCTCGTAGCCGAGCTCGGCCGCGATCTTTGCCTGCAGCGCCTCGATCTCGGGCGAGGAGAACTCAACCACCGTTCCGCTCTCGATGTCGATCAGGTGGTCGTGATGGGCCTGGTCGGCGTGCTCATAGCGCGAGACGCCATCCTCGAAGGCGTGGCGTTCGATCGCCCCTTGCGTCTCCAGCACCTTCATCGTGCGGTAGACCGTCGAGAGCGAGAGCGTCGGGTCATGGGCGAAGGCGCGGGTGAAGATGCCCTTGGCATCCGGATGGTCGTCGGCCTCGGCGAGCACGCGCAGAATGAGGCGGCGCTGCTGCGTCATCCGCAGCCCGGCCTTGCGGAGCTGGCCCTCGAAAGCCTCCACGCGCTGGTCGATTCCCTTCATGGCAGAGAGGTAGCAACGCTGAGAGGCATTTGCAAAAACAGTCTATCGCAAATCGTTTGCAATAGCGTTGACAGATGCAAGTGGTTTGCAATAGCGTTCGGACATGCGCCATCGAACGCTGGAGAAAGCATGTCCCCGCGCCGCCGTTTCCTGAGCCTGATCGCTGCCGCCCCGCTGGCGCTGGGCCTCGCCTTCATTCCGCAAGCCGCGCTGGCGCAAGCCGCGCTGGCGCAAGCTGCGCCCGGCAAGCCGCTGCGCGTCGTCACCACCTTCACGGTGATCCAGGACATCGCCCAGAACGTCGCCGGTACGGCGGCGATCGTCGAGTCGATCACCAAGCCGGGGGCGGAGATCCACGACTACCAGCCGACGCCGCTCGACGTAGTCAAGGCGCAGTCGGCCGACCTCGTGCTCTGGAACGGCATGAATCTCGAGCGCTGGTTCGAGCGCTTCTTCGACAATGTGAAGAACGTGAAGAGCGCGGTGGTGACCGAGGGCATCGTGCCGATGGGCATCAAGGAGGGGCCCTATGAGGGCAAGCCCAACCCGCATGCCTGGATGTCGACGGGAAGCGCGCTGATCTATGTCGAGAACATCCGCAAGGCGCTCGCCGCGGCCGATCCGGCCAATGCCGAGACCTATGCGAAGAATGCCGCCGCCTATTCGGCCGAGATCAAGGCGATGGACGCGCCGCTGCGCGCAAGGCTCGACAAGGTGCCGGAGGACAAGCGCTGGCTCGTCTCCAGCGAGGGTGCCTTCAGCTACCTCACGCGCGACTATGGCTGGCGCGAAGCCTATCTCTGGCCGATCAATGCCGACGAGCAGGGCACGCCGCAGCAGGTGCGCCGGCTGATCGACCTCGTCCGCAAGAACAAGATCCCGGCGGTGTTCAGCGAGAGCACGATCTCGGACCGGGCCGCCAGGCAGGTCGCGCGCGAGACCGGGGCGAAATACGGCGGCGTGCTCTATGTCGACTCGCTCTCCGATGCGCGCGGGGCGGTGCCGACCTATCTGAAGCTGCTGGAGGTCACCGTCGACACCATCGCCAAGGGATTTGGCCAGTGAACCTGCACCGCCCGGTCGCGCCGCTGTTTGCGGCGGAAGGCGCGCCCTCGATCACGGTCGAGGGCGTCACCGTGAGCTATGCCAACGGCGTCACCGCCGTGAACGACGCCTCCTTCGCGCTCGGACCGGGCACGATTTGCGCGCTTGTCGGCATCAACGGCTCCGGCAAGTCGACGATTTTCAAGACGCTGATGGGATTCCTGAAGCCGGCTTCCGGCCTTGTGCGGATCGCCGGGCTCGAGGTGCACCGGGCGCTGAAGCGCGGCCTCGTCGCCTATGTCCCCCAGGCCGAGGAGGTCGACTGGACCTTTCCGGTGCTGGTCGACGACGTCGTGATGATGGGCCGCTATGGCCATATGGGCTTCCTGCGTCTGCCGCGGCAGGCCGATCGCGACGCGGTCGAGCAGGCCCTGGCGCGGGTCAACATGCTCGACTTCCGCCGCCGCCAGATCGGCGAGCTCTCGGGCGGGCAGCGCAAGCGCGTCTTCCTCGCCCGCGCTCTGGCGCAGGGCGGGCAGGTGATCCTGCTCGACGAGCCCTTCACCGGGGTCGACGTCAAGACCGAGGACCAGATCGTCGGACTGATGCGCGAGCTCCGGGCCGAAGGGCGCCTGATGCTGGTCTCGACCCATAATCTCGGCTCGATCCCGGATTTCTGCGATCAGGTCGTGATCATCAACAAGACCGTGCTCGCGGCCGGGCCGACGGAGACCACCTTCACGCAGGACAACCTGCAGCGGGCCTTCGGCGGCGCGCTCCGGCACTTCCGGCTGGAAGGCGCGAGCCTGCACGCCGATGCCGACGACCGCGGCGTCACCGTCATCACCGACGACGAGCGCCCGCTGGTCTTCTATGGCGAGCGCGACCATGAGAAGCCCGCTGCCGGCCGGAAGGACGAGCAGCCATGATGGAACTCCTGCTCGAGCCTTTCGGCTACCAGTACATGGTCAAGGCGATCTGGGTCTCGGCCCTGGTCGGCGGGGTCTGCGCCTTCCTCTCCTGCTACCTGATGCTCAAGGGCTGGTCGCTGATGGGGGACGCGCTGGCGCATGCGATCGTGCCCGGCGTCGCGCTGGCCTACCTGATCAAGGTGCCCTATGCCGCCGGTGCCTTCTTTTCCGGCCTGCTCGCGGCGCTCGCCATGGCGCTGGTCCGGGTGCGCACGCAATTGCGCGAGGATGCGGTGATCGGCATCGTCTTCACCACCTTCTTCGCGATCGGCCTGCTGATCGTCTCGATCAACCCGACCTCGGTCAACGTCCAGTCGATCGTGCTCGGCAACATCCTCGGCATTTCCGACGAGGACGTCGTCCAGGTCGCGATCATCGCGCTGGTCTCGCTCGCCATCCTGCTGGCGCGCTGGAAGGACCTGATGCTGGTCTTCTTCGACGAGAACCATGCCCGCAGCGTCGGGCTGAACCCGTTGCGGTTGAAGATCCTGTTCTTCGTGCTGCTCAGTGCCTGCACGGTCGCGGCGCTGCAGACGGTCGGCGCCTGCCTCGTCATCGCCATGGTGGTGACGCCGGGCGCGACCGCCTACCTTTTGACCGACCGTTTCGGCCGGCTGATCGCGATCGCGGTGACGATGGGCGTCACGACCTCGGCGGTCGGCGCCTATGCCAGCTACTTCCTCGACGGCTCGACCGGCGGGCTGATCGTCGTCTTCCAGACCTTGCTCTTCCTCGCAGCCTTCGTCTTCGCGCCGAAGCATGGCCGGCTGGCGGCGCGGCGGGCGGCAAGCGCGAGGGCTTCCGCATGAACCTGCTCGAAACCTGGCTCTTCGCCCCGTTCGTGCACGAGTTCATGCAGCGCGGCCTGATCGTCGCGGTGATGGTCGGCGTGGTCTGTGCCGTGCTCTCCTGCTTCCTCGTGCTCAAGGGCTGGTCGCTGATGGGCGATGCGGTCTCGCATGCGGTGCTGCCCGGCATCGTTCTCGCCCATATCGCCAGCCTGCCGCTGGCGCTCGGTGCCTTCGCTGCTGGGCTCGGCTGCGCCTTCGGCATCGGCTATCTCAAGGAGAACAGCCGGGTGAAGGAGGATACGGTGATGGGCATCGTCTTCTCCGGCATGTTCGCGCTCGGGCTGGTGCTCTTCGTCAAGGTCGACAGCGATCAGCACCTGATGCACATCCTGTTCGGCAACATGCTCGGCGTGACCTGGGCCGACATCGCCGAAACCGCGCTGATCGCGCTGCCGGTCACCGCTATCATGCTGCTGAAGCGGCGCGATTTCCTGCTGCACGCCTTCGATCCCGCCCATGCCCGCGCCATCGGCCTGCCGGTCCGGGCGCTGCATTTCGGCCTGCTCGCGCTGCTGGCGCTGACCATCGTCGCGGCCCTGAAGGCGGTCGGGATCATCCTGGTCGTCGCCATGCTGGTGGCGCCGGGAGCGATCGGCTACCTGACCAGCCGCCGCTTCGACGTGATGCTGCTGGTTGCGATCGCCTCGGCGACCCTGTCGAGTGTGCTCGGCACGATCCTCTCCTTCCATCTCGATGCCGCCACCGGCCCCTGCATCGTCGTCGTCCAGGGCGGGTTCTTCGCGCTGGCGCTGGCAGCCAATCTCTGGCGGGCGAGCCGGCGGCGGATGTCCGCCGTCGCTCATGGGGACTTCACGAAAGCGTGAACCACGGGAATAATCCTCCGGCTGGGGCGTTGGGCATCGGCCGGCATTCACCCGCCGGCCTTCGAGGAGCGTGTGAACCATGGCCGAAACCGATCTCGACCGGCGCCGCCTGCTGCGCGGCGGCCTGTTCGGATTGCCCTTGCTCGCCGTCTTCGCGACGGTGATCGGCAGCGCGCCGGCCCGGGCGGACGATGACGACGATGATGATGACGATGATCGTCGCCGACGCCACCGGCGCTACTGGCGGGAGCGGGAGCGCGAGCGCCAATATTGGCGGCAGCGCGAACGTGAGCGCTATGATCGCCGGCGCCGCTACTATGACGACTACGACGATTGAGCGCCGTCGCCCTGTCTTGAGCAGGGGGTACCAGGCGATCAGGCGATGACGCCGGCGTCCTGCAGGGCGGCGAGGCGTTCCGCGTCGAGCCCGAGCTCGGCTGTGAGCACCTGCCGGGTATCCTGGCCGAGATCCGGCGGCAGACGGCCGACCGGTGCGCGCTCGCCGTCGAGCCGGTAGGGCGGGGCGAGTACGATGCCGGCACTGCCATCCGGACGTTCTCCTTCGACGACCATGCCGGCCTGTTGCGCACGGCCTGAGCGCAAGGCCTCGTGCAGGCCGAGCACCTCGCCGCAGGGGATTGCATGCGCACTCATCCGCGCCAGCAATTCGGCGCGGGGCCGGGCGCGCAGTTCGGCTTCGATCACCGTGATCAGGGCGGCGCGGTGCACCGTGCGCTGCAGATTGGTGCGGAAGCGCTCATCCTCGAGCAAATCGGGACGCTCGATCACCTGCCGGCAGAAGCGTTCGAACTGGGCATTGTTGCCGACGGTGACCACGAGAGCCCCATCGGCCGCCTCGAACACCCCATAGGGCACGATCGAGGGATGGGCGTTGCCATAGCGCGGCGGGTCCTCGCCGAGCGCCAGCGCCTCCAGCGCGTAATAGGCGCCGATGGTCATGCCGGAATCGAACAGAGCGAGCTCGACATGGCGGCCCTTGCCGGTGCGGCCGCGCTGGACGAGCGCAGCGAGCACGGCCTGCGCCGCATATTGCCCGGTGAAGAGATCGACGGCGGCGACGCCGAATTTCAGCGGCGGCTGGGTCGGCTCGCCGTTCAGCGCCATCAGCCCGGCCTCGCCCTGGATCACGAGGTCATAGCCCGGCCGCGTCGCCTCCGGCCCGTCCGAGCCATAGCCGGCGATCGAGCAATAGATCAGCCCGGGATTCACGGCGCTGAGCGCGGCATAGCCGAGGCCGAGCCTGTCGGCGCCGCCGGTCTTGAAGTTCTGGATCACGACGTCCGACTTCGCCGCCAGCGCGCGAACGATGGCCAGGCCCTCGGCCTGGGCGAGGTCGACGCCGACCGAGCGCTTGTTGCGGTTGACGCTGTTGAAATAGCAGGTGTTGCGGCCGCCGACGCGGATGCCCCAGTCGCGGGTGTCGTCGCCGCGCAGGGGATGCTCGATCTTGATCACCTCGGCGCCGAGATCGCCGAGAACCTGGCCGCACCAGGGGCCGGCAAGGATGCGCGAGAGATCGAGAACGCGGATGCCGGCGAGCGGCAGGTCGAGTTCGCTCATGAGCCCATCACGCCTTCCAGGCTGGCGGCGAAGGCGATCAGGCGCGGGCGCACCTCATCGAGCAGGAAGCCTTCGTCGAGGATGATGGTCGGCGCGCCGCAATTGATCGACATCGGCGGCAGGCCGCCGCCGGGGCGGAAGCCGACCGCGATCGAGCTCACCGTCGGCTGCCATTCGCCGAAGGAGCGCACGCAGCCGGTCTCGCGGTACTCCACCAGGGCCCGCTCGACGCCTTCGCGCAGGCGCGGCCAGGCGGTCTCGTCGACCGAGCGGACATCTTCGAGGATGGCTTCGCGCTCGGCCTCGTCGCAGATGGCGAGATAGGCCCGGCCCATGGCGCTGCGGCAGAGCGAAAGCCGCGAGCCGACATCGATGTTGAGGGCGATCGCCGCCTCGCCGCGGCAGCACTCGACATAGCGCATGCCGAGCCGGTCGCGGACGCCGAGGCCGACCGAGGCGTTGGAGAAGGCGGCGAGATCGCGCATGCCGGGCCGGGCGATGCGGCGCACGTCGAGCCCGGCGAGTGCCGTGGCACCGAGCGCGATCGTCGCGGTGCCGAGCCGGTAGCTGCCGCTTTCCGGCATGGCCTGGAGATAGCCGAGTCGCGTCAGCGTATGGGTCAGGCGCGAGACCGTCGAGCGCGCGAGGCCGCAGCGCCGAGCGATCTCGGAATTGGCAAGCGCCTCCTCCCCGCGCCGGAAGCAGGAAAGCAGCTCGAGCCCGCGCGCCAGCGCCGTGACGAAATGCCGGTCCTCGCCCGCCTCGCTCGCGGTCGCGCGGGCCGGCCGCCCGGGCCTTGCGCGCAGCTGAGGAGCGGCGGCGGGCATCGCCTCAGCGCTTCATCAGGAAGGCGGCGAAGGCGGCCTGCGCCTCCGCCGACATCAGGCGCTCGCCGAAATGGCGGGCTTCGGTGGCGATGGTCTCGGCGGTCGCGGCGGCGCTGCCGCGCTTCAGCAGCATCTTGGTCAGCGCGACCGATTGCGGCGGCAGGGCGGCGAGCGCCTTCGCCTTCTCGATCGCCAGCGGCAGCGCCTCGCCGGCTTCGGTGACGGCGTTGAGCAGACCGGCCTCCTGCGCCACCTCCGGGCTGAAGACCTCGCCGAGCATCAGGAGCTCGGCGGCGCGCTTGGAGCCGGCGATCAGCGGCAGGAGATAGCTCGATCCGCCCTCCGGACAGAGGCCGAGCGCGACGAAAGGCAGGCGGAAGCTCGCGCCCTTGCCGGCGAAGGCGAGGTCACAATGCAGCAGCATGGTCGTGCCGATGCCGACGGCGAAGCCCTCGACCGCGGCGACGATCGGCTTCTTCGTGGTCGAGATCGCGCCGAGGAAGTCGATGGCGACGCGTGCCCCGACGCCGGTGGCGGCCGCGGCGGCGAAATCCTTGATGTCGTTGCCGCTGGTGAAGCAGCCGCCGGCACCGGTCAGGACGATGGCGCGCACGCCGGCATCGGCATCGGCGGCGGCGAGCGCGTCGATCAGGCCCTGATAGGTCGCCCGGTCGAGCGCATTGCGCCGGTCCGGCCGGTTCATGGTGATCTGCCGGACGCCCTCGGCAACGTCTTCGCTCAGCACCGTCTCGGTCATTGTCCTGTTCTCTTTTTCAAAGGGCGGGCAGGGCCGCGTATGTCCGGCGGCCGCGTTGCGGTATCGGTCAGAGCAGGCGGGCTCTCGCCTGCTCGTACTCGCTCTTCAGGCGGGCGATCACCTCGGCTACCGGCGGCGCGTCGTCGATCAGGCCGACGCCCTGACCGGAGCCCCAGATGTCGCGCCAGGCCTTGGCCGAGCCGGAGCCGAAGCTCATCTTGCTCTTGTCGGCATGGGGCAGGTCGTCGGGGTCGAGCCCCTGTGCCGCGATGCTCGGCTTGAGGTAATTGCCGGGCACGCCGGTGAAATAGGGGGTGTAGACGATGTCGGCAGCCGAGGCGCCGACGATCATCTCCTTGTAGCCCTCGGCGGCGTTCGCCTCCCGGGTCGCGATGAAGCGGGTGCCGATATAGGCGAGGTCCGCCCCCATCGCCTGCGCCGCCAGGATGGCGCCGCCGCTGGCGATCGCGCCGGACAGGATGATCGGCCCGTCATAGAAGCGGCGGACCTCGCCGACCAGAGCGAACGGCGACAGCGTGCCGGCATGGCCGCCGGCGCCGGCGCAGACCAGGATCAGCCCGTCGACGCCCGCCTCGAGCGCCTTTTCCGCATGGCGGATCGTGGTCACGTCATGGAAGACGAGGCCGCCATAGGAATGCACCGCCTTGACCACGGCATCGGGGGCGCGCAGCGAGGTGATGACGATCGGCACGCGGTGGCGCACGCAGGCTTCCATGTCGTGCTGGAGCCGGTCGTTAGAGGCATGGACGATCTGGTTGACGGCGAAGGGCGCGATCTTGCGGGCGGGGTCGGTCGCCTTGGCGGCGGCGAGCTCGGTCTTGATGCGCATCAGCCAGATGTCGAGCTGGTCGGCCGGGCGGGCATTGAGCGCCGGGAACGACCCGACCACGCCGTTGAGGCATTGCGCGATCACCAGTTCCGGGCCGGAGACGATGAACATCGGCGAGCCGATCACCGGCAGCGAGAGCGATTGCGCGAGGCCAGGCGGGAGGGACATGCGGACGGCTCTTGGCAGGCGGTTGCGGCGGACGGGTTGTGCCGACGATGTTCGAGCGGTCGCGGACGGTCAAGCGTTGCCGGCAATAATTCTGCGATGCGGAATGTCTCATGACTGTGCGACCTGACCCGATGATCGGCGCTTGACAACGCCGCGCGCTGCCGCTCCCTAGCTGGGCCGTTTGCGCAAGAATATTCCGCTTTGCGGAATTGAGGCCGAGACCGAGGAGCCAGCCGATGCAGACCGTCCGGATCGCCCGCCAAGGTTCCGTCGCGGTGGCGACCATCGACAATCCGCCGGTCAATGCACTGGGAGCGGCCCTGCGCCGCGATCTCGCGACGGCGGTGACCGAGGTCATGGCCGATCCTGAGGTCGAGGCCCTGGTCCTTGCCGCGGCCGGCCGTGCCTTCATCGCCGGCGCCGATATCAGCGAGTTCGGCAAGCCTCTGGCCCAGCCGATCCTGCCGGAGGTGCTCGATCTCATCGAGAATGCAGCGAAGCCGGTGGTCGCGGCGATCCAGGGCGTCGCGCTTGGCGGCGGGCTCGAAGTCGCGCTGGCCTGCCATGGCCGGGTCGCTCTGCCGGCGGCCAAGCTCGGCCTGCCCGAGATCAAGCTCGGCATCATTCCCGGCGCCGGCGGCACGCAGCGCCTGCCGCGCCTGATCGGTGCCGCCAAGGCCTTTCCGATGATGCTGTCGGGCGAGCCGGTCGCGGCGCAGAAGGCGCTCGATCTCGGCCTCGTCGATCGGGTGGTCGAGGGAGATCTCGTCGCGGCGGCCGTAGCCTTGGCGCAGGAGCTCGCCGCGAAGGGCAGGCCGCGCAAGACCGGCGAGATCGCCGAAAAGCTGACGCAGGCCGATCGCGAGGCCTTCGAGGCGCTGGCCAAGGACGCGACCGCGAAATCCGGCGACATGCCGAATGCGATGGCGCTGATCGAGGCGGTGCGCGGCGCCTTCACCTTGCCGCTGGCCGAGGGCCTCGCCCATGAACGGGCCCTGTTCGCCAGGCTCGTCGTCGACGAGCGCTCCAAGGCGCTGCGCCATGCCTTCTTCGCCGAGCGCGAGGCGGCGAAGGTTCCGGGCATCGACGACAGCGTCAAGCCGCGCCCGATCGCGCGCGCCGCGGTGATCGGCGCCGGCACCATGGGCGGCGGTATCGCCATGTGCTTCGCCAATGCCGGCATCCCGGTGACGCTGATCGAGACCTCGCAGGAGCAGGTGGAGAAGGGCCATGCCCGTATCCGCGACACCTATGGCTTCTCGGTGAAGCGCGGCTCGATGACCGAGGCCACGCGCGAGCAGCGCATGGCGCTGATCACGCCGGCGGTCGGTATCGCCGCCGCCGCGGAGGCCGATATCGTGATCGAGGCGGCCTTCGAGGAGATGGGCGTCAAGCGCGAGATCTTCGGTGCGCTCGACAAGGTCGCGAAGCCGGGCGCGGTCCTCGCCAGCAACACCTCCTATCTCGACCTGACCGAGATCGCCGCGGCGACGACGCGCCCGGCCGATGTGCTCGGCATGCACTTCTTCAGCCCGGCAAATGTGATGAAGCTGCTCGAGATCGTGCGGCCGGAAGGCGTCGCCGCAGATGTGGTGGCGACCGCGATCGCGCTCGGGCGCCGGCTCGGCAAGGTGCCGGTGGTGGTCGGCAACTGCTTCGGCTTCGTCGGCAACCGCATGCTGGAGCAGCGCACCCGCGCCGCCGAGCGGCTGCTCGTTGCCGGCGCCCTGCCGCACGAGGTCGATGCGGCGCTGACCGGCTTCGGCTTCAAGATGGGGCCCTTCGCCATGTCCGACCTCGCTGGCAACGATATCGGCTGGCGCAGCCGCAAGTCGCGCGGCAAGACGGCGGCCGTGGCGGATGCGATCTGCGAGCGCGGCTGGTTCGGCCAGAAGACCGGCCGAGGCTATTATCTCTATCCGGAAGGCGCCCGCGCCGGGCAGCGCGACCCGGAGGTCGAGGCGCTGATCGCCGATGTTTCGGCGAAGGAGGGCGTCGCCCGCCGCAGCTTCACCAGCGAGGAAATCCTGGCGCGTCTGCTCGACCCGATGGTCAACGAGGGCGCACGCATCCTCGAAGAAGGCATCGCGGCGCGTTCCGGCGACATCGATATCGTCTGGCTCACCGGCTACAACTGGCCGGCATGGCGGGGCGGGCCGATGCACTGGGCCGAGGCCGTCGGCCTCGACGTGATCGTCCGGCGGCTGGAAGAGCAGGCGGCGGAAAGCGGCGATGCCTCGCTCGAGCCGGCGCCGCTGCTGCGCAGGCTCGCCGCCGAGGGCAAGGGCTTCTCGGCCTTGAAGGCGGCCTGATCGGCGTTGTCGTCCCGGGCGACCGGGGTGAGGCGCTGGCCGGTCAGCTCGATCGAAGAATACTGCGTTACGACCATAGAGGATCGCTGAACCCATGACCGAAGCCGTCATCGTCTCGACCGCCCGCACGCCGATCGGCAAGGCCCATCGCGGCGCCTTCAACCAGGTGCGGGGCGCCGACATGGCCGCCCATGCGATCCGTCACGCCATGGCGCGGGCGAAGCTCGAGCCGGAGGCCGTCGAGGAGGTCGTGATGGGCTGCGGCTATCCGGAGGCCGCGACGGGCCTCAACGTCGCGCGCCATGCCGCGCTGGTCGCCGGGATCCCGGTGCAGTCGGCCGGCGTCACGGTCAGCCGCTTCTGCGCCTCGGGGCTGGAGGCGATCGCCCATGCGGCGCGGCGCGTCGTGATGGACGGCGTGCCGGTCGCGGTCGGCGGCGGCGTCGAGTCGATCTCGCTGGTGCAGCCGGTGACGAGGCGCGATCTCGCCATGAACGACTGGCTCATCGCCAACAAGCCCTCGATCTACACGACGATGATCGAGACGGCCGATAATGTCGCGCAGCGCTACGGCATTTCGCGCGAGGCGCAGGACGCCTTTTCGCTGGAAAGCCAGCGCCGCACCGCCGCGGCCCAGCAGCGCAGGCTCTTCGACGACGAGATCGTGCCGATGAGCGCGGTGATGGCGGTGACCGACAAGGCGACCGGCGAGGTCCGCCAGGAGGCGGTGACGCTGGCCAAGGACGAGGGCAACCGGCCGGACACGACGCTCGAAGCGCTCGCCAAGCTGAAGCCGGTGCGCGGCGAGGACCAGTTCATCACCGCCGGCAATGCCAGCCAGCTTTCGGACGGCGCCTCGGCCAGCGTGGTGATGTCGGCGCAGGAGGCGAAGCGCCGCGGGCTGGAGCCGCTCGGCATCTTCCGGGGCTTCGCCGCTGCCGGCTGCGAGCCCGACGAGATGGGCATCGGCCCGGTCTTCGCGGTGCCGCGCCTGCTCGAGCGCAACGGTCTCAAGGTCTCCGACATCGACCTCTGGGAGCTGAACGAGGCCTTCGCCTCGCAGTCGCTCTACTGCCGCGACCAGCTCGGCATCGATCCCGAGAAGGTCAACGTCAATGGCGGGGCGATCGCGATCGGCCATCCCTTCGGCATGAGCGGGGCGCGGCTCGTCGGCCATGCGCTGCTGGAGGCCCGCCGGCGCAAGGCGCGCTACGCGGTCGTCACCATGTGCGTCGCCGGCGGCATGGGCTGCGCCGGGCTGTTCGAGATCAATCCCGCATAGGATCGTGAATCCCCGCCGTCATCCCGGGCGAGCGAAGGGAGACCCGGGATCCATTCCGGAACGCTTCAGGAATGGATCCCGGATCGGCGCCGCCACCCGGCTTGTCCGGGATGACCGCCTGCTTGCGGGCAGAATGCCAAGAGCCGTTTACGGGAGGTACCCATGGACCTGCGCTTCACGCCCGAGGAACTGGCCTTCCGCGACGAGGTGCGCCGGTTCTTCCGCAACGAGATCCCGGCCGAGATCCGGCGCAAGGTCTCGGAAGGGCGAGGGCTCTCGCGCGAGGACTATTTCACCTCGCAGCGGATCATGAATGCGAGGGGCTGGGCGGTGCCGCACTGGCCCAGGGAATGGGGCGGCCGGGACTGGACAGCGATCCAGCGCTACATCTTCACCGAGGAAATGCTGCTCGCCGCCGTGCCGCTGCCGCAGCAGTTCAACTGCTACATGGTCGGGCCGGTGATCGCCGCCTTCGGCTCGCAGGCGCAGAAGGAGCGGCATCTCTCGCGCATCGCCAATCTCGACGACTGGTGGTGCCAGGGCTTTTCCGAGCCCGGCGCCGGTTCCGACCTTGCCTCGCTCAGGACCAGAGCGGTGCGCGAGGGCGATCACTACATCGTCGACGGGCAGAAGACCTGGACGACGCTCGGCCAGCATGCCGACTGGATCTTCTGCCTGGTCAGGACCGACCCGGCTGCGAGGAAACAGGCCGGCATCTCCTTTCTGCTGATCGACATGAAGACGCCGGGCATCACGCTTCGGCCGATCATCACGCTGGAAGGCCGGCACGAGGTCAACGAGGTCTTCTTCGACAAGGTCAGGGTGCCCGCCGAGAACCTCGTCGGCGAGGAGAACAAGGGCTGGGACTATGCCAAGTTCCTGCTCGCCAATGAGCGCACGGGCATCGCCCGCATCGGCCTCTCCAAGGAGCGCATGGCAAGGATCAGGCGTCTCGCACAGGAGATGCCGGCGGGCGAGGGCACGATGTGGGAGGATCGCGACTTCCGCGAGCGCTTCGCCGGCGTCGAGATCGAGCTGAAGGCGCTGGAGATCACCCAGATGCGGGTCGTCGCGGCCCAGGCGCGCGATCTCGGCCGGCCAGACCCGGCCTCCTCGATCCTCAAGATCAAGGGCTCGCAACTGCAGCAGGCGACGACGGAACTTCTGCTCGAAGTCGCCGGCCCCTTCGCATTGGCGGCGCCGGAGCGCGGCGCCGAGCCGACCAATGACTGGCCCTTCGACCATGACTGGGCCGATGCGGCGGCTGCGAACTATTTCAACAACCGCAAGGTCTCGATCTATGGCGGCTCGAACGAAATCCAGAAGAACATCATCGCCAAGGCGGTGCTGGGATTGTGAAGTCACCATGCCTCAGCCCGCTCCTCAGAATGGGGCTGGTGATTCCGGCCGTTGACAGGAAACCGCCATGGATTTCGACCTTTCCCCCGAACAGGCGCAGCTCAAGGACGGCATCGAGCGGCTGATCGCGGCGAACTACCCTTCGCTGGAGGCGCGCCAGAAGCTCGCCCGCGAGCCGCTCGGCTTCTCCGAACGTAGTTGGGCGCAGTGCGCCGAGATGGGCCTGCTTGGCATTCCGTTCAGCGAGGCCGAGGGCGGCTTCGGCGGCGGGCCAGTCGAGACGCTGGTGGTGATGGAGGCGCTCGGCAAGGGGCTGGCGCTGGAACCCTACCTTGCGAGCGTGGTGCTCGGCGGTGGCGCCCTGCGGCTCGCCGGCTCGGCCGAGCAGAAGCAGCGGCTGATCCCGGCCGTGGTCGACGGCTCGCTGCGGCTCGCGCTCGCCCAGACCGAGAAACAGGCGCGCTACGATCTCAACGACATCGCCATGAGGGCACGCAAGGCCGAGGGCGGCTATGTGCTGGACGGCGCCAAGAGCGTCGTGCTGGGCGGCGACAGTGCCGGGCTCCTGGTGGTCAGCGCCCGCACCTCCGGTGGGCGCCGCGATGCACAGGGCATCAGCCTGTTCCTGGTGCCGGCCGATGCGCCGGGCCTGCGGATCACGGGCTATCCGACGCAGGATGGCGGGCGGGCGGCCGAGATCGCCTTTTCCGGGGTGCGGGTCGCCGATGCCGATCTGCTCGGGGAGGAGGGCGAGGGCCTGCCCGTGCTGCAGCGCCTCTCCGAATACGCGATCGCGGCGCTTGCCGCCGAGGCTGTCGGCGCCATGGCGGCCCTGCACGCGCTGACCGTCGACTATCTCAAGACCCGCACGCAGTTCGGCACGCCGATCGGCAATTTCCAGGTACTGCAGCACCGGGCCGTCGACATGCTGATCGCGCTCGAACAGGCGCGTTCCATGGCTTTCTATGCGGCGATGATGGTCGAGCATCCCGAGGCGCAAGAGCGCGCCGCGGCGCTGTCGGCGGCCAAGGTCCAGATCAACCGCTCCTGCCGCCTCGTCGGGCAGGAGGCGGTGCAGCTTCATGGCGGTATCGGCATGACCATGGAGTATATCGGCGCTCATTACTTCAAGCGCCTGACCATGATCGAGAGCCTGTTCGGCGACACGCCGCACCATCTGCGCAGGGTCGTGGCGGCCGACGGGCTGGTGGCCTGAGCCGGGTTCAGCGTCCCTCGGCAGCAAAGCCGAGCGGGATCGCGCTGGTCGATTTCAGCTCCTCCATCGCGAACATCGAGGTGACGTCGCTGAGGTCGATGCGCGAGATCAGCTTCTTGTAGAGCGCGTCATAGGCGGCGATGTCCGAGACATAGGCCTTGAGCAGATAGTCGATCTCGCCGCTCATCCGGTAAAAGTCGACGATCTCGGGCAGATCGTGCACCGCCGTGTGGAAGCGCTCCAGCCATTCCATCGAATGCCTGGAGGTCTTGACGGCGATGAAAACGGTGACGCCGGCGCTGAGCTTGTCGCGGTCGAGCAGCGCGACCCGGCGCCTGATATAGCCGGCGGCTTCGAGCTTCTGGATGCGCCGCCAGCAGGGCGTCGAGGAAAGCCCCACGGCTTCGGCGATGTCGGCCAGTGGCAGGCTCGCATCCGCCTGCAGCAGCGCAAGGATGCGCAGATCGAAGCTGTCGAGCTTGGCCAAAGGGATTCTCCGAGGCTGGAATGAAAAGTGTCTGAAATTACCTGTGTGAGAATCTGATGCTCGTTGCAATTTGATTATTGGTATCAGTTTTTAATTTTCACGGATTTCGGCGTCAGGTAGCAAATCCTTCCCCATGAGCTCGACCTATCATGCCCCGGCGTTCGAGACCGGGGAGATCAGGACATGCAGGGTTACCTCAGCGAGGAGCGGCGCGGGGCGGTGCTACGCGATCTGCGGACCCATGAGGGCACCTGTTCGCGCGACTATCTGGCGGCGGCGCGCAATGTTCTGCGCGAGCTCGTCGCCATCCCCGATCTGGTCCAGCGCCTGCCGCTGGTGCGCAAGCCCGGCGGCTATGCCCGCAACCTTCTCGCCGGCAACGACGCCGTCAGCGTCTGGGCGATGGTCTGGGCCGAGGGCGCGACGACCTCGATCCATGATCATCACTGTTCCTGCTGCTTCGGCGTCGTCTCCGGCACGGTGTCGGAAACCTGGTATCGCGCCGTCGACGCGGCCCGTGCGGTGCCGACCGAGGAACATGACCGGCAGGCCGGCTATGTCGCCTGCATGCTGCCGACCGGCCCGAACATCCACCGCATGCAGAATCGCGGGCGGGGGGAGGCGATCTCGATCCACATCTACGGCTTCGACCACGAGGCGCACAGCTCCTCGATCGAGACAGAATACACCGCTGTCGCCGGCTGAGGGGCCGCTGGCGCCGAGGGTCAGTCCAGCCAGCTCGTAAAGCCTTCGACCGGTTCGCGCTCCGGCACCAGCCGGTTGGCGGGGGCGTCGGGATCGGCCTTGCCCAGGGCGATGCCGCAGACCACGACCTCGCTCTCGGGGATCGCGAGTTCACGCCGCACCACCGGGTGGAAGCGCGCGAAGATCGCCTGCGGGCAGGAATCGAGGCCATGCGCCTGCGCCGCGATCAGGAAGGTCTGCACGAACATGCCGAGGTCGAGCCAGGAGCCGATCTCGAGGTCACGGTCGATCGTCACCATCAGCGCCACCGGCGCCCCGAAGAAGCGCAGATTGGCCTGGGTTTGGCGCTTCATGCCTTCATGATCGCCGCGGACCACGCCGAGCAGCGAGTAGAGGTCCCAGCCGACCTTGCGGCGGCGCGAGAGATAGGGCTCGCGGAAGGTCTGCGGATAGTAGCGGTATTCTTCCTCGATCGGCAGGTCGGGGGAATCCAGCGCCGCGATCAGCCCCTGTTCCAGCCGGGCGCGCGCCTGCGGGCCGAGCACGCGCACGCGCCAGGGCTGCATGTTGGTGCCGCTCGGCGAGCAGGCGGCAAGTTCGAGCAGGCGACGGACCAGCGCCGGATCGACGGGATCGGGCAAGAAAGCGCGAATGGCGCGGCGGCTCTCGATGGCGTGTTCGACAGTCGCAGCGTCAGTCATGCGGGGTCCTCGACTTCCTGTCCTCAGCCCGCTTTGCGGGCCGCGACGAAGTCCTCATGCTCGCGCAGGAGATCGCCGGCGAGCGCCTTGGCGATCAGCTTGCGGGTGTTCTCCAGTCCGTAGATCGCCGCGAAGGAGCCGAAGCGCGGGCCCTGCTCCTCGCCGAACAGCACCTGATAGATCGCCTTCCACCATTCGCCGGTGACGGCGGGGCGCTCGGGCGTCGCGCTCTTGGCCTGGAAGTTCTGGTAGCGCGGGATGGTGCGGGCGATGTCGAGGGCGGTGTCCTGCACGGTTTCGGCCGAGGCGTCGGCCGGCAGGGCGGCGAGCGCGTCGGCGAGCGCAGCGAAGGCCTCGCGCTCGACCTCGTCAGGCAGACGGTAATGCTTCGCCGGCTTAACGAAGTCGCGGAAATAGGCGATGGCGTAGCCGACGAGCGCATCGAGGCGCGGATGGGTCTGCGCCGAGACATCCGGCGCATAGCGCTGCAGGAAGGCCCAGAGCACTGCCTTGTCCTCGGAATTGGCGACGGCGACGAGGTTGAGCAGCAGGCCGAAGGTGATCTGCGTGCGGGTGGCGTTCTCGCCCGAACCGGCCTGCGCCACCAGCTCCGGAGCCGGCGGATTGCCGGCATGGATGTGCCAGGCCGGGTTGCCGAGCCGGTTCTTCCAGTCCTGGCGCTCATAGCCGCCGAGGAACTGCAGATACTCGTCGACGGCGCGCGGGATCACGTCGAAATGCAGCTTCTTGGCTTCGCGCGGACGCGAATACATGAACAGCGCCAGGCTTTCCGGCGAGCCGTAGTCGAGCCATTCCTCGATGGTCAGGCCGTTACCCTTCGACTTCGAGATCTTCTGGCCCTGCTCGTCGAGGAAGAGCTCGTAGTTGAAGCCTTCAGGCGGCATGCCGTCGAGGGCGCGGGCGATCTGCGAGGAGACCTTGACGGAGTCGATCAGGTCCTTGCCGGCCATCTCGTAATCGACGCCGAGCGCGACCCAGCGCATCGCCCAGTCCGGCTTCCATTGCAGCTTGGCATGGCCGCCGGTGACCGGGGTGGTGAAACGCTCGCCGGTCGCGGGGTCGGTCCAGGTGATGGTGCCGGCCTCGACGTCGCGCGCCTCGATCGGCACCTGCATGACGATGCGGGTCTTCGGATGGATCGGCAGGAACGGCGAATAGGTCGCGGCGCGCTCCTCGCGCAGCGTCGCCAGCATGATCGACATGACCTTGTCGAAGCGCGCCAGCATCTTGAGCAGGGTCGCGTCGAACTCGCCGGCGCGATAGGCGTCGGTCGAGGATTTGAACTCGTAGTCGAAGCCGAACTGGTCGAGGAACGCGCAGAGGCGGGCGTTATTGTGCCGGCCGAAGGAGTCATGCGTGCCGAACGGGTCCGGCACCTCGGTCAGCGGCTTGCCGAGATGCTGCGCCAGCAGTTCCTTGTTCGGGACGTTGTCCGGGACCTTGCGCAGCCCGTCCATATCGTCCGAGAAGGCGATCAGCCTTGTCGGGATGGCGTCGTCCGTCAGCACGCGAAAAGCGTGGCGCACCATGGAGGTGCGGGCGACCTCGCCGAAGGTGCCGATATGCGGCAGGCCCGACGGGCCGTAGCCGGTCTCGAACAGCGCCTCCTTCTTGCCCGATTTCTGCAGCCGCGCGACGAGCTTCTTGGCTTCCTCGAACGGCCAGGCGGCCGAGACGCGGGCGGCTTCGATCAGCGCGGGTTCGAAAGCGGACATTTGGCCTGAGGTCCTCGCAAATGCGGCAGGGGAGCGGGCGGTTTCGCAGATATGCGTGGGCGGCGTCAATGCGCTGTCGCGCCTCGGCTGCCCCCGCAAGGACGCCTTGCCGGAGCAGGGGAGGGGTATAGGCTGTGCCGGCCCAAGCCTTACGGGCACAAGCCTGAAAGGATGCCGCATTGGACCGCGATCTGCACGACACACTCACCGCCTGGCGCCAGCACCTGCACGCCCATCCGGAACTGTCGCTGCACGAGCAGAAGACCAGCGCCTTCATCCAAGAGAAGCTCCGCGAGCTCGGCGTGCCCTTCACCGCCAATATCGGCGGGCACGGCGTGGTCGCGACGCTGAAACGCGGCAGCTCCGACCGCACCGTCGGGCTGCGCGCCGATATCGACGCCTTGCCGATCCAGGAGGCCAACGACCTGCCCTATGCCTCGAAGACCGCGCGGGTGATGCATGCCTGCGGCCATGACGGCCACGCGGTGTCGCTGCTCGGGGCGGCGGCGCTCCTGCTGCGCGACGAGAGCTGGAGCGGCACGGTGCAGCTGATCTTCCAGCCTTCCGAGGAGAACGGCGCCGGCGCGCGGGCGATGATCGCCGACGGGCTGCTGGAACGCTTTCCGATGGAGCGGGTCTTCGGCTTCCACAACTGGCCGGGGCTGGAGGCCGGAACGGTGCAGGTGCATCGCGGCCCGGTGATGTCCGATCCCGGCAAGTTCGAGATCACGCTGCATGGTACGGCCGGCCATGCGGCGAAGCCCGACCTGACGCGCGACCCGATCGTCGCTGCCGGCCATCTCATCGTCGCCTTGCAGACCATCGTCGCCCGCAATGTCGAGCCGATCGACAGCGCGGTCGTCTCGATCGGCGCGATCACGGGCGGCACGGTGCACAACCAGATCCCGGACAGCGTCACGCTGAAGGGTACGTTCCGGACCTATCGCCTGCCGGTGCGCGAGCGCGTGATGGCGCGGATCAGGCAGATCAGCGAGGGCATCGCCGAAACCTTCGAGATGCGGGCCGAGGTGCTGCTCACCGCGATGGGGGCGCCGACGGTCAACAGCGAGATCGAGGAGGAGCTGGCGATCGCGGCGGCGAAGAGCTCCGGGCTCTCGGTCCGGCGCGACCTGCCGCCGAGCACGGCGTCGGAGGATTTCCCGATGCTGACGCAGGATCGGCCGGGCGCCTATGTCTGGATCGGCAACGGCCCGGCTCAGGATGGCGGCGAGCTGCACAATGAGCGCTACAACTTCAACGACGCGATCCTGCCGGCGACGGCGGGCTGGATGGCGGCGGTGGCGCGCCAGGCTCTGCAGGGCGAACGGAGCAATGCTTCGGCCGCGACCGCCGGGGATTGATCAGAACGGGCTTACCGGAAAGAAGCGGATGAACAGGCGCGCATAGGTGCCGTCGTCCCAGAGCGATTGCAGCGCATAGTCGATGGCGCGCTTAAGCGGCAGCTCGTCCTTGCGCAGCAGGAAGCTGACACCCTCGCCGAAATAGCGGGACTCCAGATAGGGGCCACCGGCAAAGGCGAGCTCGTTGCCGCCGCGGCCGGCCAAAGCGAGGGCCAGGGCAAAGCCGTCGCCGAAGACATATTCGGCGTCGCCGCTGCGCAGCAGGGTCAGCCCGGCCAGCATGTCGGCGACCTCGCGGCGCTGCACGAAAGGCGCGAGCTGCTCGAGGAAAGCCTGATGGGCGGTGCCGGCGATCACGGCGACGCGCTTGCCCTGCAGGGCGACGAGGTCGAGATCGGCGCGCGCATTGCCGCGCGTCGTGACGAAGCGGGCGGGCGAGCGGTAATAGAGATGGCTCGCTGCGAAGCGCTCGCGCAATTCGCGGGTGACCGGGATGGCGGCGGCGAGCACATCGCCGCGGCCCTCGGCGAGCGAGTCGAGCAGGGTGTCGAAGCGCCGCGCCTGGACCGTGCAGGTCATTGCCAGCTTCTCGCAGACCGCGCGGGCGAGCTCGACCGAGAAGCCGGTGACGCCGCCTTCGGGCGTCGCGAAGTGCATCGGCGGGAAATCGTCGTCGGTGAGGAAGCGGATCACCCGCGGCGGGCCGGGATCGGGCCGCTCGAGCCGGACATTCGGATCCCAGAAGTTCGGCACGACATAGGAGGAGGCCGGCTGCGCCTGGGCCATCGCTCCGCCCGTGGGCAGGAGCAGCAGCGCGGCGAAAGCGCTCATGGCAAGTGCTTTGGTGAAGCGGGCGAACATCGCCTGTATCTGGCGTCAGGGTGAGGTGGGGATCAAGGGGCAGTTGCCGTCATAAAGGGCGCGGGATCCCCTCTCCTGTAAGGAGAGGGGTAGGGGTGAGGTGTTCGGGAGAGAAAACGCTCGCCGCAACGCAGCCGCGGTCAGCGCTCACGCAACTGGTCTTGCCGCCAACACCTCACCCTGCCCTCTCCTTACAGGAGAGGGTTCCCCGAGCTCGGCTCGGCAGCGTCGAGCGTTCATCCCAGCGCCGCGGCCGTCGCCTTCGCGCCCTTCTGGAACAGGCTGCCGAGATGCCCCGCCACGGCCTGCGTAAAGCGCTGCTCGCGCGGCAGGTCGTCGCCGAAGATCGCGCCGATGCCGAACAGGGCCGTGCTCAGCGCAGCGGCGTCACGGCCGGCGGCCTTGGCGCGCGTCGCGAACTCGGCGGCGAGGGGATCGCGCACGTCGATCGCGGCGCCCTTCTCGTCGGTGCCGGTGACATAGGACATCCAGGCGGCGACGCCGAGCGCGAGATGGTCGATCGGGGCGCCGGCCTTCAGCCGCTCGCGGATGGTGCCGAGCAGGCGCTGCGGCAGCTTCTGCGAGCCGTCCATGGCGATCTGCCAGGTGCGGTGGCGGATCGCAGGGTTCTGGAAGCGGGCGAGCAGATCGCGGGCATAGATCTTGAGATCGACGCCCTGCGGCGCCGGGACAGTCGGGATGATCTCGCCCCAGAGCCCCTGCAGGAAGTGCGCGAAGACCGGATCGCGGCTGGCATCGGCGACCGTCTCATGCCCGGCGAGGTAACCGAGATAGGCAAGGCTCGAATGCGCGCCGTTGAGCATGCGCAGCTTCATGAACTCGAAGGGCGCGACCTCCGAGACCATCTGCGCGCCGACCGCGTCCCAGCGCGGCCTTCCAGCGGCGAAGACGTCCTCGATCGCCCATTGCCGGAAGGGCTCGCCGATCACCGGTGCGGCATCGTCCAGGCCGAGCAGGCTCGCGACCTCGGCGATGTCGGCCTCGGTGGTCGCCGGGACGATCCGGTCGACCATGGTCGAGGGGAAGGCGCCGTTGGCCTCGATCCAGGCGGCGAGCTTGTCGTCGCGCAGCGCGGCGAAATCGCGGACGAGGCCGGCCAGCACATGGCCGTTGGACGGGAGGTTGTCGCAGCAGAGCGCGGTGAAGGGGCCGAGGCCCGCGGCCTTGCGGGCTGCGAGGCCGGCGACGATCAGGCCGATGGCCGAGCGCGGCGCGGCGGGATTGGCGAGATCGTGGACGATGTCGGGATGGTCGGCCTTGAGCCTGCCGGTCGCCGGGTCGTGGCAATAGCCCTTCTCGGTGACGGTGAGCGAGACGATCCTGGTCTCCGGCGCGGCGAGCTTCGCGACCAGTGCCTGCGGGTTCTCGGGCGCGACCAGGACGTCGAGCACCGAGCCGATGACGCGCAGTTCCGGCCCGGCGGGCGCGCGTTTCAGGAAGGTGTAGAGCCCGTCCTGCGGCTTCAGCCGGTCGCGCTGGTCGGGCCTTTGCAGGCTGGCGCCGGTGATGCCCCAGGCGCCGAAATCCTTCTCCAGCGCGTCGTCGGTGAACTCGCAGAGATGGGCGCGGGCGAAGGCGCCGAGCCCGAGATGGACGATGCCGGGCTCGAGCTTGCTGCGGTCATAGCCCGGCCTCCTGACGGCAGCAGGAAGGGAAGCGAGCGTGGCGGAGGACAGACGGGTCAATGGAACAGCCTCGGCAGCCAGAGGGAGATGCCGGGCACATAGGTCACCAGCAGGAGCACGGCAACCGATGCGCCGTAGAAGGGCCAGATCGTGCGCATGGATTCGCCGATCGAGATGCGGCCGATGGCACAGGCGACGAACTGCACCGAACCGACCGGCGGGGTGTTCAGCCCGATGCCGGCGTTGAGGATCAGGATCACGCCGAAATGGATCGGGTCGACGCCGAAGGCCTTGACCACCGGCAGGAAGATCGGCGTGCAGATGATGATCATCGGCGCCATGTCCATGAAGGTGCCGAGCACCAGCAGGATGATGTTGATCATCAGCAGGATGGTGAGCGGGTTGTCGGAGACTGCCTTCATCGCCGCGATCGTTGCCTGCGGGACCTGGAGAAAGGCCATCAGCCAGCCGAAGGCGCCTGCCGTGCCGATCACCAGCAGCACCATGGCGGTCGTGCGAACCGCGCCGAGCGTCGCCTCGACGAAGGCCGTCCAGGTCAATTGGCGGTAGACCAGGATGGTGACGAGGACGGCGTAGACCACGGCGACGCAGGAGGATTCGGTCGCGGTGAAAACGCCGGAGCGGACGCCGCCGAAGATGATGAAGATCAGCAGGATGCCGGGCGTGGCGACGACGACATAGCGACCGACGGCGGCGAAGCCGGGAAAGGCCTCGCGGGGGTAGCCGCGCTTCACCGCGACCGCCCAGGCCGCAACCATCAGTGCGCCGCAGAGCAGCAGACCGGGGACGATGCCGGCGGTGAACAGATCGGCGATCGAGAGATTGCCGCCGGCCGACAGCGAATAGATGATCATGTTGTGGGAGGGCGGGATCAGGAGCGCGATGATCGCCGCGTTCGCCGTGACGTTGACGGCGTAGTCGGCGTCGTAGCCGCGCTTCTTCATCTGCGGGATCATCAGGCCACCGACGGCCGAGGCGTCGGCGACGGCCGAGCCGGAGATGCCGCCGAAAAGCGTGCAGGTCACGACATTGACCTGGCCGAGGCCGCCGCGCAGATGGCCGACCAGGCTCGCTGCCATCTGGATCAGCCGTTCGGCGATGCCGCCGCGGATCATCAGGTCGCCGGCATAGATGAAGAACGGGATCGCCATCATGGCGAAGGCGTTCATGCCGGAATTCATCTGCTGGAAGACGACGACCGGCGGCAGGCCCATATAGGCGACGGTAGCGACCGAGGCGATGCCGAGGCAAAAGGCGACGGGCACGCCGATGAGGAGCAGCAGCGAAAAGGTGCCGAACAGGATCCAGAGTTCCATCGCTCAGACTTCCTGCTCGGAGCCGAAATGGCCGAAGCCGAGTGGAGCCTGCGTCAGGCCTGTCACGAAAATCAGCATCTTCTCGAGTGCGAACAGGGCGATCAGCGCGCCGCCGGCGGCAATCGGGACATAGTCCCAGCCGCGCGAGATGCCGATGATCGGCATGCGGTCGCTCCAGGTGCCGATGGCGAGCTGCGTGCCATAGACCAGCATGGCGAGGCCAAAGGCGCAGACCAGGCCCTCGCCGATCAGGATCAGCGCCGTGCGCAGCGGCGGCGGCGACATGACGAGCCCGACCTCGAAGCCGAGATGGTCGCTCTCGCGCACCCCGACCGCGGCGCCGAGCAGGATGAACCAGGACATCAGGAAGAGCGAGCCGGCCTCGACCCAGATCGGCGTGTCGTTGAGGACGTAGCGGCCGAACACCCCCCAGGCGACCATGATGGTCATCAGGACGAGGCCGGTTCCGGCGGTGAACAGCGCGTAGAGGCTGAGCTTGGCGCCGAGGCGCGTGAGAGACGCTGTGAAGGCGTGCATGGGATGTCCGAGAATGGGTGCCGGTCGTTCAGGCTCGGCCCTCATCCTGAGGAGCCGCGAAGCGGCGTCTCGAAGGATGGCTCCAGCGATCCCCGGATCATCCTAGCGGGGCGCGATCTGCGATCGCTCCTGAGGATGAGGGCCTGCTCGATAAAAGAACGGGGCAGCCCGGAGGCTGCCCCGCCATTCAGCTCACTTCACCGCCTGGATCGCGGTGACCATTTCCTTGAGCTTCGGGTCGGTGACGAACTTGTCGTAGACCGGCTTCATCGCGTCGATGAAGGGCTGCTTCTCGACCGCGTTGATCTGGGCACCGCCGGCCTTGACCTTGGCTTCCGAAGCCTTCTCGCGGGCGTCCCAGAGCTCGCGCATCTTGGCGACGGATTCCTTGGCGGCCGTCTTGATCAGCGCCTGGTCGGCGGCGTTGAACTTGTCGAAGGAGCGCTTCGACATCACCAGCACTTCCGGCGAGAGCGAGTGCTCGGTCTGCGAGTAGAACTTCGAGACCTCGAAGTGCCGGGTCGATTCATAGGACGGCCAGTTGTTCTCGGCGCCGTCGATGACGCCGGTCTGGAGCGCCGAATAGACCTCGCCGAAGGGCATCGGCGTCGCATTGGCGCCGAGCGCCGAGACGAGGGCGACGAACATGTCCGACTGCTGGACGCGGATCTTCATGCCCTTCATGTCGGCGGGCGTGTTGATCGCCTTCTTGGAGTTGTAGAAGGAGCGCGAGCCGGAATCGTAGAAGGCGAGGCCGATCAGGTCGTGCTTCTCGAAGTCCTTCAGCAGGTTGTCGCCGATCGGACCGTCCATGACCTTCCGCATGTGGTCGACCGAGCGGAAGATGAAGGGCAGCGACGGCACGTTCGTCGCCGGGATCAGATTGTTGAACGGCGCCATGTTGATGCGGTTCATGTCGATGACGCCGAAGCGCGTCTGGTCGATCGTGTCCTTCTCCTGGCCGAGCTGGGCCGAGTGGAAGACGTTGATCTTGATGCGGCCCTGGGTGCGCTCGTCGAGCAGCTTGCCCATGTGGCGGACGGCCTCGACCGTCGGATAATCTGTCGGATGGATGTCGGTGGAGCGTAGGGTGACGTTCTGCGCCTGCGCCGACAGGCTGAAGCTGGTGATGAAGGCCGCGCCCGCAAGCGCGGCGAAATGCCGTCTCGTGATCATGTTGAAGTCCCTCCCGTTGAAGTCCGCCGGATTTTCCGGTCGTTTTTGCCCGTGATGGGCGCCCTGCCGGCAGAGGCCGGCGCGGCGATGTCTAGAGAAATTCCTCCCGCATCGGCGTGAAGGAATCGACGAGCTGCCCGGCCTCGACGGCGACGACGCCATGGACGAGGTTTGCCGGCACGAAGAAGCTGTCGCCGGCGGAAAGCCGGCTGGACTTTCCATCGATGGTGACGTCGAAGACGCCGCTCTCGACGAAGCAGGCCTGGCGGTGCGGGTGCTGATGCGGCTTGCCGACCGCGCCCTTCTCGAAGGCGACGCGCACCACCATCAGATCGGGCCCATAGCCCATGATCTTGCGCTTGACGCCGGGATCGGTCGCCTGCCAGGCGATGTCCGCATCATGCTGGAAGAAGGAGTTGAGACGGTCGGTCATCGCGCGAGCCAGCCTCCGTCGACAGGAAGGATCGCGCCGTGGACATAGCAAGCGGCGTCGCTCGCCAGGAACACCGCCGCGCCGCCGATATCCGAGGGCCTGCCCCAGCGCCCGGCCGGAATCCGGCCGAGGATCGCGGCGTTGCGCTCGGGATCGGCACGCAGAGCTTCGGTGTTGTTGCTCTCGACATAGCCGGGGGCGATCGCATTCACATTGATGCCCTTGGCCGCCCATTCGCAGGCGAGCAGCCGGGTCAGGCCGGCCAGCCCGCTCTTGCTCGCCGTGTAGGAGGCGACGCGGATGCCGCCCTGGAAGGAGAGCAGCGAGGCGATGTTGACGATCCGCCCGGTGCGGCCGGCTGCGAGCGCTGCCTTGGCGAAGGCCTGGGCCAGGAAGAAATTGGCCTTGAGGTTGAGGTTCATCACCTCGTCCCAGTCGCTCTCGCTGAAGTCGAGCGCGTCCGCCCGGCGGATGATGCCGGCATTGTTGACGAGGATGTCGAGCGGGCCGGCGAGGGCCTGAGCCTCGTCGATGACGCGGGCGGCGATGCCGTTCTGCTGGAGATCGACCTGGAGCGGCAGGCAGGTTCCGCCGGCCTCGACGATCAGCTTCTGCGTTTCGGCCATGCTCGAGCGGCCGGCGGCGACCACGGTCGCGCCGGCTTCTGCCAGCGCCAGGGCGATGCCCTGGCCGATGCCGGTATTGGCGCCGGTGACCAGCGCCCGACGGCCTTCCAGCGAGAAGGGCGAGCGCGTCACCATCAGCGCAGGGTCTCCACCGGGGCGGCGTCCATGTCGGTGAACTCGACATTGTCGCCGGCCATGGCCCAGACGAACGAGTAGTTCGAGGTGCCGCAGCCGCAATGGATCGACCAGTTCGGCGAGATGATCGCCTGCTCGTTGGCGACGAGGAGGTGCCGGGTCTGCTGCGGCTCGCCCATGAAGTGGAAGACGCGGTGGGCCGGGTCGAGGTTGAAGTAGAGATAGGCCTCCATCCGCCGGGTATGGGTGTGGCAGGGCATGGAGTTCCAGACCGAGCCCGGCTCCAGCGCCGTCATGCCCATCACCAGCTGGTTGGTGCCGGTGGTGTTCGGCATGATGTATTGCCGGATAGTGCGCTTGTTGGAGGTCTCGGCCGAGCCGAGATGGATGGTGTTGGCGTCTTCCTTGCGGATGAGCTGGTGCTTCGCCTCGCGATGCGCCGGGGCGCTGGTGAGGTAGAACTTCGCCGGGTTCGCCGGATCGGCGCTGGCGAAGGAGATCTCCTTCGCGCCGAGCCCGACATAGAGCGCATCGAGGCTGGGCAGCTCGAAGCGCTCGCCATCGACGGTGACCGACCCCGCGCCGCCGAGATTGATCACGCCGAGCTCGCGGCGCGCCAGGAAGAAGGGCGTGCCGGTCGGCGGGAACGGATCGAGAGTCAGGGGCTTGGCCGCCGGCGTCGCGCCGCCGACGATCATGCGGTCATAATGGCTGTAGGTCAGCGCGACCTCGCCAGGCACGAAGATGCGCTCGATCAGGAAGTCCTGGCGCAGCGTCTCGGTGTCGTAGCCGCGCACATCACGGGGATGGGCGGCCTGGCGTTCGTCGATGGTCTTGGTAGCGCTGGTCACAGCCGGTAGGCCTCCTTGGCCAGGCGATAGGCGAGATCGTGGGCGACTTCGGCAGCCTCGTCCTCGTCGAGACGGTGCTCGGCGACGAGCTTGGCGAGGTAGTGACAGTCCATCCGGCGGGCGACGTCGTGGCGCGCGGGGATCGAGAGATAGGCGCGCGTGTCGTCGTTGAAGCCGACGGTGTTGTAGAAGCCGGCGGTCTCGGTGGTGAGCTCGCGGAAGCGCAGCATCGCCTCGGGGGCATCGAGGAACCACCAGCCCGGTCCGAGCTTCAGCGCTGGATAATGGCCGGCGAGCGGGGCGAGCTCGCGCGAATAGCTGGTCTCGTCGAGGGTGAAGGCGATGACGGTGAGGCCGCGCTCGTTACCGACCGCGTCGAGCAGCGGCTTCAGCGCCGAGACATAGTCCATGCCGCGCGGGATGTCGCAGCCCATGTCGCGGCCGAAATGCTCGAACAGATGCGGGTTGTGGTTGCGGTAGGAGCCGGGATGGATCTGCAGGACGAGCCCGTCATCGAGGCTCATCTTGGCCATTTCGGTCAGCATCTGGCCGCGGAAGAGGTCGGCATCCTCGGCCGAGAACTTGCCCTTCAGGATCTTGGCGAAGAGCTTCTCGCATTCGGCCTGGGTGAGGTTGGCGGTGCGGGCCGTGGCATGGCCATGGTCGGAGGAGGTCGCCCCGCGCGCGATGAAATAGGCGCGGCGCTTGCGATGGGCCTCGAGATAGCCGTTCCAGCTCACGGTATCCTCGCCGGTCAGCTCGCCGAACTGCTCGAGATTGCCCTTGAAGCCCTCGAATTCGGGATCGACGACGCTGTCGGGCCGATAGGCGGTGACGACCTTGCCGCCCCAGCCGGAGTCCCGGATCATGTCGTGCCATTTCAGCGGGTCGAGCGCGCCTTCGGTGGTCGAGATCGCCTCGATCTTGAAGCGCTCGAACAGGGCGCGCGGGCGGAACTCGTCCTGCTC
Organism: Allobosea rubneri; assembly: GCF_032464875.1. Taxonomy (NCBI): domain Bacteria; kingdom Pseudomonadati; phylum Pseudomonadota; class Alphaproteobacteria; order Hyphomicrobiales; family Alloboseaceae; genus Allobosea; species Allobosea rubneri. The sequence continues at coordinate 40,127 of NZ_JAWDID010000025.1, read as the reverse complement.
CAGCTGCTCGGCGATGCGGTCATAGATCTTGTCGGCATTCTCGGCGCTGAGCCGCTCGCGGATGCCGAAGATCGTGTTGGCGGCGTGCTCGAACCAGAGCCTGGTCGGCGTGCCCCTGAACAGGTGCCAGTTGCTGGCGAAGAGCTTCCAGATCTTGCGCGGATCGCTCTCGACCTCGCCGCCATCCTTGCGGGCGATGCCGAGCTCTTCGAGCTTGATGCCCTGGGAATAGAGCATGCGGAAAATGTAGTGGTCGGGCTTGACGAACAGCGTCGCCGGATCGGGAAACGGCTTGTCCTCGGCGAACCAGCGCGGGTCGGTATGGCCATGCGGCGAGATGATCGGCAGGTCGCGAACGCCGGCATAGAGGCGGCGCGCAATGCCGCGCGTCACCGGTTCGGCGGGCAGAAGACGATCGTCGTGCAGCAGCATTGCTGGCGTTTCCTCTTATGGCCGTGACCATAGGCACGGCGCTGTGTCGTGGTCAATATACTAATATACTAGTACGTCAAACGGAGTCGTGTTAGTCGATGTCAACGACAGGCGTCGACTCGCGTCATGTCCTATTCGGGAGGCGACAATCATGGCCGGGGCGAGGCGATGTCGGAAGCCGTGAGCAGCCGCGAGACCGGTGCGGGTCGCCGCGAGCGGCGGCCGCAGCGCATGGCCGCCGTTCCCGGGGGGCGTGCGACCGCCGCCGCGATGGTGCAGGACGAACTTCGGCGCGAGATCCTCGACATGGAGCTGCGGCCGGGTGCGCCGCTCTCGGAGAAGGAGTTGACCGCCCGCTTCGGGATGAGCCGCACGCCGGTGCGCGAGGCGCTGATCCGGCTGAAGGAAGAAGGCCTCGTCGAAATCTTCCCGCAGGCCGGTACCTTCGTCGCGCGCATCCCGGTCGGTGCGATTCCCGAAGCGGTGTTCATCCGGCAGGCGCTGGAATGCGCCACGGTCGAATTGCTGGCCGAGCGGGCGAGCGCCGAGGACGTCGCCCGGCTCGACGCGACGATCGCGCGCCAGCACGAAGCTTTCGACGCCGGTGATCAGGAGAGCTTTCACCGTGCCGACGAGGCTTTCCACGAGGCGCTGGCGCAGGGCGCCGGCTATCCCGGCGTCTGGAAACTCGCCCAGGCTGCCAAGAGCCAGATCGACCGCTGCCGTCGCATGACCCTGCCGGTGCCCGGGCGCATGGAAATGGTGATCCGCGAGCATCTCGCCATCGTCGACGAGGTCCGGCGTCATGACACGCAGGCCGCGATCGCGGCGATGCGCCAGCATCTCGGAACGCTCCTGCCCGATCTCGTCCATCTGCAGGCCAGCAATCCGGATTATTTCGTCTAGAAGCCTCCGCGAGCCCTCATCCTGAGGAGCCGCGAAAGCGGCGTCTCGAAGGATGCTCCAGATGCCCCCGGCGCCTTATGTACCATCCTTCGAGACGCGGCCTTGCGGCCGCTCCTCAGGATGAGGGCTGATAGGTAACCCCGCTCTTGCCTCCCGCTTCGTTCCCGCGCCATCTTGCGCCGCCAAATCAGGGAGGCGGACGATGACGACGCGGCGCGATCTTCTGGCGGGGGCGGGTGTCGCCGCGCTCGCCACCCAGTTTCCGCTGCGGGCCTACGCGCAGGCGAAGGACAGCGTCGTGATCGGCATGACGCTGGAGCCGCCGACGCTCGATCCCACCTCCGGCGCGGCGCAGGCGATCCGCGAGGTCGTACTGCAGAACATCTTCGAGGGGCTGGTCGCGATGGACCGCACCGGCAAGATCGTGCCGGCGCTGGCCGAAAGCTGGACGGTTTCGCCTGACGGCCTGACCTATACCTTCAAGCTGCGCGGCAATGCCCGCTTCCATGACGGCACGCCCTTCTCGGCGCATGACGTCAAGTTCTCCTTCGAGCGCGCCGTCGCGCCCGACTCGACCAACGCCCAGCGCTGGATCTTCACGCCGATCGCCGCAATCGAGGCGCAAGATCCGGTGACGGTCGTGATCAGGCTGAAGCAGCCGACGGCGAATTTCGTCTACGGCCTCGCCTGGGGCGACGCGATCATCGTCTCGCCGGCGACCGCGGCGGACAACAAGACGAAGCCGGTCGGCACAGGACCGTTCAAATTCGCGCGCTGGAACCGCGGCGACCGGCTCGAATTCGAGCGCAATGCCGACTACTGGGGCCCGAAGCCGGCGCTGGCCAAGGCCGTGTTCCGCTTCATCGGCGATCCGCAGGCCCAGGTCGCGGCGCTTCGCGCCGGCGACATCGACGCCTTCACCAATCTCTCGGCGCCGGAGGCGATCCCGCAGCTCAAGGCCGATCCGAAGCTCAAGGTCACGCTCGGCAAGACCGAGGGCGAGACCATCCTCGCCATCAACAACGCCAAGGCGCCGTTCAGCGATGTCCGTGTCCGCCAGGCGATTGCGCATGTGCTGGACCGCAAGACCATCGCGCTCGGCGTCTACGGCTTCGATCTCGACTATATCGGCAGCCATTTCTCGCCGCTGCACCCGGCCTATGTCGACCTGACCGGCACCTACCCGGTCGATATCGCCAAGGCGAAGAGCCTGCTCGCGGCGGCGGGCTTCCCGAACGGCTTCTCCTGCACGCTGCGCCTGCCGCCCCCGGCCTATGCAAGGCGTGGCGGCGAGATCATCGCGGCCTTGCTGGCGCAGATCGGCATCAACGCCGCAATCGAGCCACTGGAATTCCCGCAATGGCTGGAGCGCGTGTTCCGGGGCCGGGATTTCGACCTCACGGTGATCGCCCATACCGAGCCGCTCGACATCGGCAACTACGCCCGCGACGACTACTACTTCCAGTACAGGAACCCCGAGTTCAAGGCGCTGATGGCCAGGATCGACACGACGCTCGACGAGGCCGAGCGCAACAAGCTCTATGGCGAGGCGCAGCGCATGCTGGCGCGCGATGCGGTCAACGGCTTCCTCTTCATCCTGCCGAAGCTGACGGTGACCAAGGCTGATCTGGAGGGCATGTGGACGGACTGGCCGCTGCCGCTGACGCCGCTGGCGGAGGTGCGTTGGCGCTGAACTCCTTGGCGCCCCGAGATGTCAGCCCTCATCCTGAGGAGCCATTCCGAACGGAATGGCGTCTCGAAGGATGCTTCAGGGTGCTCCGGAGCCTGCTGGAGCATCCTTCGAGACGCCGCTGCGCGGCTCCTCAGGATGAGGGCTGAGGGAATGTCGACTGGGAACGCCCTGTGACCGCCTATCTCCTGCGCCGGCTGCTCGCCCTGGCGGCGACGCTGCTCGGCGCTGCGCTGGTGATCTTCCTCGTGCTCGAAATCCTGCCGGGGGATCCGGCGGCGGTGACGCTCGGCCTCAACGCTGCGCCCGAAGCGCTGGCGGCGCTGCGCATGGAAATGGGCCTCGCCCGGCCGGCTCCGCTGCGTTTCCTCACCTGGATCGGCGGGCTCCTGACCGGCGATCTCGGCCTCAGCTACACCTATCGCGTGCCGGTGACGCAATTGATCGGCGAACGTATGGTGGTGACGCTGCCGCTCGCCGCGATGGCGATCGTGCTCGCAATGGCGATCGGTATTCCGCTCGGCGCTGTCGCGGCGGCGCATCACAATCGGCCGGGCGATGCGGCGGTGATGGTCTTCGCGCAGGCGGGCCTCGCGATTCCGAACTTCTGGTTCGGGCTCCTGCTGGTGCTGGTCTTTGCGGTCGGTGCCGGCTGGCTCCCGGCCGGCGGCTTCCCCGGCTGGAGCGCCGGGCTCGTGCCCGCCTTCAAGGCGCTGCTGCTGCCGGCGATCGCGCTCGCCTTGCCGCAGGCGGCGATCCTGGCGCGCGTCACCCGGGCGGCGATGCTGGAGACGATGCAGGAGGATTATGTCCGGACCGCCCGGGCCAAGGGGGTGAGCCGGCGCCGGACCATGCTGCGCCATGTGCTGCGCAATGCGCTGATCCCGGTCGTCACCATTCTGGGCTTGCAGTTCTCGGTGCTGATTGCCGGCGCGATCATCATCGAGAACGTCTTCGCCCTGCCGGGACTCGGGCGGCTGGTCTTCCAGTCGATCGCCCAGCACGACCTGATCGTCGTCAAGGACCTCGTCATGCTGTTCTGCACGCTGGTCGTGCTGGTCAATTTCCTGGTCGAGCTGCTCTACGGCGTCATCGATCCGCGCCTGCGGCAGGCGGATTGACGCGATGGCGCAGCTTTCAATGCCAGCCGAGACCGATGCGGGCGGCGCCAGCCGGGACGAAGGGGCGCGGCTCGATATCGGGCAGCTCTACCGGCACGATGCGGACCGCCTCGACGATATCCTCGGCGAAATCCGGATCGACGCGCAGTGCCGACAGAGGGCGCGGCTCGGGAACGGCAAGCCCGTCCTCGACCATCGCGGCGAGATGCCGGGACAGCGCGCGGCTGCCGCGGCGCACGGCTTCGTCGAGGCTGTCGGCGGAGCAGATGCAGCCCGGAAAATCCGGGAAGCTGATGCCGAAAACGCCGGCCGACTGGTGAATGAGCGCGATGACGCGCGGCATAGCCTGAACCTCCTCTCGAACGGACGAATGCTCAGCCCATTGGCTTGCCCGACCATAGCCCAGTTCGCCCGGCCGAGGGGGCGCAACTGCGGCAGGAGCCGTGCGACATGAGGCCGCCGCCGCTCGTTGTTGCGGGGCGTCCGCGGCGCTGGTGGGCCAGCCCATCCTTCCTTGTTGGTCTCGCCCTCGCCGGGCTCGTCGTCGCCGCGGCGCTGATTTCTTACGTCTGGACGCCCTATGATCCCAAGCAGATGGCGATCCTCAAGCGTCTGCGGCCGCCTTCGGCCGAGCACTGGTTCGGCACCGACCAGTTCGGCCGCGACATCTTCTCGATGATCATGGTCGGCGCGCGCAATTCGCTGGCGGTGGGGCTTGGTGCAGTGGGGCTCGGCCTGACCGTCGGCAGTGCGCTCGGCCTGCTCGCGGCGATGCGACGCGACGGGCTGCTCGACAATCTGATCATGCGCATGGCCGATTTCAGCCATGCCTTCCCGGCCGTGCTCTCGGCGATCATGATCAGTGCCGTCTGGGGGCCGGGCATGATGAACGCGGTGATCGCCATCGCGATCTACAGCCTGCCTTACTTCGCCCGGCTGGCGCGGGGAGCGGCGCTGCAATGCTGGGCGTTGGACTATGTGCTGGCGGCACGCGCTGCCGGGCTGAGGGAGATCACCATCACCCGGCTGCACATCCTGCCGAACATTGCGGGGGTGCTGGTGGTGCAGGCGACGATCCAGTTCGCGCTCGCCATTCTCGCCGAGGCCGGCCTGTCCTATCTCGGGCTCGGCACGCAGCCGCCGAACCCGTCCTGGGGGCGCATGCTCAACGAGGCGCAGACCTTCATGGCGGCGCAGCCCTGGCTCGCTATCTTCCCGGGCATGGCGATCGCGCTTTCGGTGCTGGCCTTCAATTTGCTCGGCGACGGCCTGCGCGACGCGGTCGACCCGCGCACGCGGCGCTCGCGGGATTAAGTTCGGACATGCTTGCGGAGGCTTTCCCATGATCGAGTTCGCCGAACTCAGTGCCGTCGACATGCTGAAAGCCTTCCGCTCGCGCGAGCTCTCGCCGGTCGAGGTCACCGAGGCGGTGATCGCGCGGATCGCGCAATGGGAGCCGTCGCTGAAGGCGCTCTACGCCTATGATCCCGACGGCGCGCGCTCTGCCGCGAAGGCGAGCGAGGCGCGCTGGCGCCGGGGCGAGGCACTGGCGCTCGACGGCGTGCCCTGCACGATCAAGGAGAACATCGCGACGAAGGGCACGGCGGTGCCGCTCGGCACGGCGGCGATGGAGCTTGCCCCCGCCGCAGCCGACGCGCCGCCGGCCCAGCGCCTGCGCGAGGCGGGCTGCGTCATTCTCGGCAAGACCACCATGCCGGACTACGGCATGCTCTCCTCGGGCCTGTCGAGCTTCCACGAACTCGCCCGCAACCCGTTCGACCTGTCGAAGAATCCGGGCGGTTCCTCGGCCGGAGCGGGCGCAGCGGGGGCCGCTGGCTACGGGCCCCTGCATGTCGGCACCGACATTGGCGGCTCGATCCGCCTGCCGGCCGGCTGGTGCGGGCTCGTCGGGCTGAAGCCGAGCTTCGGCCGCGTGCCGATCGACCCGACCTATTACGGCCGCGTCGCCGGGCCGATGACGCGCACCGTCGCCGACGCCGCGCTGATGATGCGCGAACTCTCCAAGCCGGATGAGCGCGACCCGATGAGCTTGCCGCCGCAGGAGATCGCCTGGCTCGACCTCGAGCGAGAGCCGCGCGGGCTAAAGGTCGGGCTCCAGCTGGAGGCGGGCATCGGCCTGCCGGTCGATCCGGAGGTGAGGGCGGCGATCGTTCGGGCGGCCGAGGCGTTTCGCCGGGCGGGAGCGATCGTCGAGATCGCGCCGCCGTTCCTGACGCAGGACATGCTCGACGGGCTCGACGATTTCTGGCGCCAGCGCGCCTGGGCCGAGATCGGGGCACTGCCGAAGGAGAGGCAGGACAAGGTGTTGCCCTATATCTACGCCTGGGCCGAGCGTGGCCGTTCGCTCACCGGCGCGCAGGTGCATCGCGGCATGAGCCAGATGCTGGCGATCCGCCATGCGGCGTTGAAGGCCGCCGCGCCCTTCGACTACGTGCTTTCGCCGGTCTCGCCGGTGCCGAGCTTTGCCGCCGAGCTGGCGTCGCCGATCCATGATCCCGAGCGGCCCTTCGAGCATATCGTCTTCACCGTCGCCGCCAACATGTCGGACCAGCCTTCGGTCTCGGTGCATGCCGGCATGACAGCATCAGGCCTGCCGATCGGCCTGCAGATCACCGGAAAGCGCTTCGACGATCTCGGCGTGCTGCAGATGGCGCGGGCCTGGGAGCAGCTGCGCGGACAGGGGCCGGAATGGCCGCGGGCTCCATCCCATTGAGCGAAGCCGGAACCCAGCCCTCATCCTGAGGAGCGCTCCGCAGGAGCGCGTCTCGAAGGATGCTTCAGGCGGTTCCGGCGCGGGCTGGAGCATCCTTCGAGACGCAGCCTTTTGGCTGCTCCTCAGGATGAGGGCTGCGGGGACGCGTGCCTCAGGCCTTCTTCGCTTTCTTCCCGGCCGTGTTCAGCGCCGCGGCTGCGCGGATCAGCGCAGCCAGCGCTGCCTCGTCGATCGCATCGCCCTCATGGATGTCGATGGCGCGGCGGGTGTTGCCGTCGAGGCTGGAATTGAACAGGCCTGTGGGATCGGGGAGCGAGGCGCCCTTGGCGAAGGTCAGTTTCACTGCGCTCTTATAGGTCTCGCCGGTGCAGAGGATGCCGGCATGCTCCCAGACCGGGACGCCGCGCCATTTCCAGGTCTCGACCACGTCGGGGGCGGCCTGCCGGATGATGGCGCGGACTTTTGCGAGTGCCGTGCCGCGCCAGTCGGTCAGTTCCGCGATCCTGGCATCGATCAGCGCGGAGGCGGAGGTTTCGGCTGCCTCGCCGGGCTTGTCCTCTGCCTGCTTCATCGGGCCGATCTCCTCGTCGCGCTTCACATCTTCTCGCCCGGCAGGGCGGCGGCCTGCTGCACCCAGGCGGTGAACTGCGCCTCGTCGAAGGCATCGTCCTCGTGGATGTCGAGATAACGCACCGCCTTCTGCTTGGACGGGCCGGGCGGCAGCGGGTCGAGCGAGGCGCCGCGGAAGAAGGACACCTTCACATAGCTCGTGAAGCAGTGCAGGCCGAGGAACCAATAATCGTCCTCGAGCCCGTAGAGCGGCGAATTCCACTTCACCGCCTTCCTGACGCCGGGGACGGCGGCGCTGATCAGCGCGTCGAGGCGAGTGCCGAGAGGGCTCTTCCAGCCCGGCATGGCGGCGATGTAGGCCTGGATCGGCGCCTCGCCATAGCCCTTGGGGATCTGCGGATTGCCGCCCGAGAGTAGCACGGGCTGCCCGCTCGCGCCGGCCTTCGGCCTCGGCGCCGCCTTCTTTGCCGCTTTCGGCGTTGCCTTGGGCATTTCGACCATGGTCCGGCTCCTAGCTGCCGATCCGTCGCCCGCTGCTCCGGCGGGCGGCATAGGGCAGCACGAACATGTAGAGGCCGGAGAACATCAGCAGGAAAAGCGGCAGCAAAGGGGAATAGACGATCCAGACCGGCGGCTCGCCCAACGCCATGGCGAGGAAACTGGCGATGACTGTCGCGGTGAAGATGATCGACAGCCAGCGATGGCCCTGCCGGATGATGCCATTCAAGGTCATGATTGCATCCTTACGATCATGAGAGCGGGCGTGCTCACTCGGCCCGCGCCAGCAGCTCTTCCAGCTTGCCGAAGAATTCCTGCCAGCCGGCCCGGGCGCCGCCGAAGGCCTGCTTCTGCTCGGGCCGGAAACCGGCCTGCTCCATGCGCAGCAGCGTGCCCTTGGGGGTTGGGGTGAGGGTAAAGGTCACCACGCTCTTCATGTCGAAGGCGGGGTCGTCATGGGCGAAGTCCCATGTGTAGGACAACGTCCGATTCGGCTCGATGGCGAGCACTTCGCAATCGAGCACGCCGCCCCAGTCGCCATGCAGCTTGAAGCGGTGGCCGAGGTTCGGCACGAAGTCGTTTCGCATCAGCCATTCCGCGATCAGGTGCGGCTGCGTCAGGGCGCGCCAGAGCTTTTCCGGCGGATGGGCGATCTCGCGCTCGACGATCACCGAGCGTGTCTGCGGGGCGGTGGTGCTCACTGGTCCATCCTGTCGAGCAAATTTTCCAGGTCGTCGAAGCGCGCCTCCCAGAAACCGGCCATCTGGCTGGCCCAGTCGATCAGGGGGCTGAGGGCTCCGAGCTGGGGGCTGTAATGGGTCTGGCGGCCCTGATGGCGGTCGCGCACCAGCCCGGCCTGCTTGAGCACGCCAAGATGCTTGGAGACGGCCGGCTGCGAGATCCCGGCCTGAACCGTCAGAGCGCCGACGGTCTGCTCCCCGTCGCGGCACAGGCGTTCGAAGATCGCCCGCCGGGTGGGGTCGGCGAGCGTCCTGAACAGCATATCGTGAGCAACTGGCGTCATGATCGATAACTCATCGGCTATGGATTTATTCATAACAATCGAGATATGAATTGGTCAAGCGCCCGCGTTCGGTGTGCAGGGCGGAGGCGCGTCGCAGGCGCTGGACCGCATCGCGACGGTCCAGCAGGATGCGCCGGAATACGCAGGGGCGGCGGCGATGCCGGCGCTGAGCTGCGATCCGCCTTTGGGGAACGTCACCATGGATCTGAAGCTGAGCGGCAAGCGCGCTCTCGTCACCGGGGGCAGCAAGGGGATCGGCCGTGCGATCGCACGGCAACTGGCGCTGGAGGGCGTCGACGTCGTCATCGCCGCGCGCAACCAGGCTGAGCTCGACGCCGCCGCGGCCGAGCTGGCTCGGGAGAGTGGGCGCAAGGTCGTCGGGCTCGCCGTCGACACGCAGCTCGATGCCTCGGTGAGGGCGCTCGTCGCCGGCACGGTCGCCGCGCTCGGCGGGCTCGACATCCTGGTCAATGCCGCGGCGCGGCCGGCGAGCCAGGCGGCGCCGCCCAAGCTCGCCGAGATCACCGACGCGCTGTTCTGGGACGACGTCAACGTCAAGGTGATGGGCTATCTGCGCACGGCCCGCGAGGCGGCGCCGATCATGGCCGCCAATGGCTGGGGCAGGATCATCAATATCAGCGGCCTCAATGCGCGGATGGCGGGCTCAGCCATCGGCTCGATCCGCAACGTCGCCGTCTCGGCCCTGACCAAGAACCTCGCCGACGAGCTCGGGCCGAAAGGTATCAACGTCACCGTCGTGCATCCCGGCGTGACGCGTACCGAGAAGACGGCCGATATGTTCGCGAAGCGCGCCGCCGATGCCGGCGTCGACCCGGCCGAGATGGAGCGCCGTGCGGTCGCCAATGTCTCGATCGGCCGCCTGGTCGACGCGGCGGAGATCGCCGATCTCGTCGCCTTCCTGGCCTCGCCGCGCAGCGTCGCGATCAATGGCGACGCCATCGCCGCCGGCGGCGGCGCGAAGGGAGCGATCCATTACTGAGCGGCGCGGTCACGCGCCGGATGAGTTCCCACAGTCCTCATCCTGAGGAGCGCTCGTCGGAGCGCGTCTCGAAGGATGCTCCAGCTGCCTCTGGAGCCTCCTGAAGCATCCTTCGAGACGCAGCCTTTGGCTGCTCCTCAGGATGAGGGCTGAGGAAGCCGGGACGCCTCACATAATCAGAACAGCGCGGTCGGCGCGAGCTCGGCCAGCACCATCAGCGCGAAGCCGAGCAGGCCGAGGCCGCCACCGGTCCAGGCCAGCACGCCGACGCCGGTGATGATCGCGGCCGAGGCGATCACGATAGCGATCTGCAGCAGGCCGGAGACGATGTCGTATTTGTCGTCGCGGGCGCTGGAGATGTCGCGGCGCGCTTCCGCCGCCTTGGCCCGGGCGATCAGCTCCTTGCGGCCTTCCTGGGTCTCCGGTTCGGTATCATAGCGGGCGATCGTCGCCTTCCAGCCGTCGATGCGTTTCTGCAGCCGCTCGCGGGTGGCCGGATCATCGGCTCCGGCGAGCTCGACCTCCATCGCCTCGGCGGCGGTGCGCAAGGTGGTACCGCGAATGGTCTTGGCCTGGAAGAAGGACCAGAGGTTCGAGGCCTCGATGTTCCTGGCGAGCGCATCCTGCTCGGCATTCTTGCCGCCGATCTCGGCGAAGGCCAGCATCAGCGCGAGGATGGCGATCAGCAGGGCGATGCGCTTGTTGACCTTGCTCCCGGTCGCGCCTTCTTCGGTGACGTCTTGTGCTGTTGCAGACATGGACCTGATTCCCTCGGGATCGCGCAGCGCAGATCATCCGGTTGCAGGCCGGAAGCAAGCGGGATTTCCGTAAGGGCAGGCGTTATCAACGGGCCCGGGGATGGGCGGCGTCATAGGCGGCGAGCAGCCGGCTGGAATCGATGCGGGTGTAGACCTGCGTCGTCGACAGCGAGGCGTGGCCGAGCAGCTCCTGGATGGCGCGCAGATCGCCGCCGCGGCCGAGCAGGTGCGTGGCGAAGGAGTGGCGCAGCGCATGCGGCGTCGCGCTGCCGGGCAGTCCGAGCGAGCCGCGCAAGCCCTCGACCGCGAGCTGGATGATGCGCGGCGAGAGCGAACCGCCCTTGACGCCGACGAAGAGCGGCCCGTCCGGCTCGAGCCGCCAGGGGCATTGCGCGAGATAGGCGGCGATCGCCTCGACCACGACCGGCAGCACCGGCACCATCCTGGTCTTGCCGCCCTTGCCGAGCACGGTGAGGGCATCGCCGGTGCTCGCCGGGGCCTGGGCGCGCTTCAGGCCGAGCGCCTCGGAAATGCGCAGGCCGCTGCCATAGAGCAGCGAGAGCACGGCGGAGTCGCGCGCCAGAACCCAGTCGGGCCGGTCCTCGCCGGCGCGGGAATCCGCCTTGGTCACGGCGGCGGCGGCCCTGGCATCGAGCGGGCGCGGCAGGCCCTTGCCGAGGCGCGGGCCGCGTGTCGCGGCGAAGGCGGCGGCGGTGAGCCTCCCGTCGCGCTCGCCGAAGCGGGCAAGCGAACGCAGGGCGGCGAGCTGGCGCATCAGGGTGCGGTTGCCGGCACCGTCGCGGCGGCGCTGGCCGAGAAAAGCGCGCAGGTCGGCGGGCTTCAGCGCCGCGACGGCCTTGAGATTGGGCGGCGCGCCGAGATGCTCGGTCAGGAAGGCGCGGAACTGGTTGAGATCGCGGCCATAGGCCTCGAGCGTCTTCGGCGAAAGCCGGCGCTCATGCCCGAGATGGGCGAGCCAGTCGCGTTGCAGGGTGTCGAAATCGCTCATCGCCTCTGTTCACATTTCGCTGTCATCCCGGGTGACCGAAGGGAGACCCGGGATCCATGCCGGAACGGTTCAGGCATGGCTCCCGGATCGGCGCCGCTGCGCGGCTTGTCCGGGACGACAAAACCCGACCTGTCACTCCGCTCGATGATGCCGGCGGAGCCTTAACAAGCGCTGTGCGTCAGTGCCGCTCGGACCTTGCGGTCGTCCTCATAACCGGGAGCGATGGCCGCCATCGTGTTTGCCGGCATTCCCGCGGCCTGCGACCGCTGCTATGAGCCAGAGCGGAGATTGTTCAGGGGTGACCATTTTGAACGCGATCGACAGCCACGGCCTGAGCTTTCCCTTTCCCGAACCGCCGGCTCCGGGGCAGGTGATCGAGGTCGCGCCCGGCGTGCTCTGGGCCCGCATCGCGCTGCCTTTCCGGCTCGACCACGTCAACATCTACCTGATCGAGGACGGCGATGGCTGGGCGGTGATCGACACCGGCATCGGCGATGCGGCGACCAAGGCCGCCTGGCTCGCCTTGACCTCCGGCCCGCTCGCCGGGCGCCGGCTGACGCGGCTCTTCGTGACGCATTACCATCCCGACCATATCGGCCTTGCCGGCTGGCTCCATGAGCAGTTCGGCACGCCGCTTCTGACCAGTCAGACCAGCTATCTCGGCTGCCTCAACATCTCGCTCAGCCCGGGGGCCTCGGAGGCGCCGGTCTATCGCGATTTCTATCAGCGCCACGGCCTGTCAGTTGAGGTCACCGAAGTCGTCTCGACGCTCGGCCATGGCTATCTGCGCATGGTGACGCCGCTGCCGCCGACCTTCACGCGGGTCGTCGCCGGCGACGTGCTGAGGATCGGCGGGCGCGACTTTTCCGTGCTTGCGGGCGACGGCCATGCGCCGGAGCAATTGATGTTCCATTGCGCCGAGGCCGGCATCTTTCTCGCCGCCGACCAGGTGCTGGCCAAGATCACCCCGAACATCAGCGTCTGGGCGGTCGATCCGGAGGGCGATCCGCTCGGGCTCTATCTGCGTTCGCTGCGCAGCATCGCCGCGGCGATCCCGCCGGAGACGCTGGTCCTGCCGGGGCATCAATTGCCATTCCGCGGCCTGCAGGCGCGCTGCGCCGAACTCGCCGAGCATCATGGCGAGCGCTGCCGGCTGATCGCCGAGGCGGTCGCCAAGGGGCCGCATTCGGTCGCCGAACTGGTGCCGGTGATGTTCACTCGCCCGCTCGATCCGCATCAGCTCAGCTTCGCCTTCAGCGAGGTCTTCGCGCATGTGAATGCGATGCTGCGGCTGGGCGAACTGCGCTGGGCGGAGCCGAAGGCCGGCATCATGCGGGTCGAACCCGGGCGCTGAGCCGCCTGCCCGGCATTTCGCGCAAACCGTTAAGCATGATGGCCAAAGTCTGGCCGCTGACGGTTGGTCACTACGCGGAATTAGGATTCTCCCGCCATCAATGCACGCCAATGGAGGCGTGATTTCGGTGGGTACTGACGCTGTTGGACCGTCGGAGGCGCGGAATGCCGCGAAAACGACGGGAAAAGACAGAGCCATGGCGATTCCGGCGATCATCCGGGCGATGCGACCGCATCACTGGCTCAAGAACGGACTCGTCTTCGTCCCGATCCTGCTCAATCACGACGTTTTCGACCCTCACGCCTTCGCCTATGGCGCGATCGCCTTCCTCTCGTTCTCGCTGCTGGCCTCGTCGATCTACCTTCTGAACGACATCGTCGATGTCGAGGCCGACCGGCGCCACCCGACCAAGTGCAAGCGGCCGCTGGCCGCCGGCGAGATCACCAAGGCGCAGGCCTATGCCATGGTGCCGGGCCTGATGATCGTCGCCTTCGGGCTTGCCTGGTTCCTGCCGCGCCCGGACCTCTATCTCGCTGCGCTCGGCGCCTATCTCGTCCTGGCGCTGGCCTATCTCTTCTTCCTCAAGCGCAAGCTGCTCGTCGACGTGCTCGGCCTCGCCGCGCTGCACACGCTGCGCATCCTCGCCGGCAATGCCGCGGCGGATATCCCGCTCTCATCCTGGCTGCTCGCCTTCTCCATGTTCCTGTTCCTCAGCCTCGCTTTGGTGAAGCGCTATGCGGAACTGCGCATCACCCAGGACCAGTCCGGGCTGAAGAAGGCCGGGCGCGGCTATCATGCCGAGGATATCGAGGCGCTCTCGCAGCTCGGCATGGCCTCGGGCTGCACCTGCGCGCTGATCATGGCGCTCTATGTCGACAGCGCCGCGGTCAAGGAGCTTTACCGCTATCCGCAACTGATCTGGCTGGTCTGCCCGATCGTACTCTACCAGATGGCGCGGATCTGGTTCCTGGCGCGTCGCGGCCAGATGCCGGACGATCCGCTGGTGTTCATGATCCGCGACTGGCGCAGCCAGCTGATGGGCGCCGTCGTCGTCGTCATCATGGTTTCCGCCTCGGTCCTTCCGTGAATGAGCGGGCTGCCGACGTGCGTTCCTGGGGTGGGCTGAGATCGCAGGGCAGCGTCCTGCTCGAGCCGGCCGACTGGCTCGCCGCTCCGGCTGCGCAGGATGCGCCGGTGCTCGCCTATGGCAATGGCCGCTCCTATGGCGATTCCTGCCTGAATGATGGCGGCGGGCTGATCGCGGCGCGCCGGCTCGGGCGCATCCTCTCCTTCGATGCCACGAGCGGCGTGATGGTCTGCGAGGCCGGTGTCCTGCTCGACGAGGTGCTGGCGCGCGCCGTTCCGCTCGGCTGGTTTCCGCCGGTGACGCCGGGCACCTGCTTCGTGACCATCGGCGGGGCGCTCGCCAACGATGTCCATGGTAAGAACCATCACCGCGCCGGCACCTTCGGCCGCCATGTCCTTGCCTTCGAACTCGCCCGCTCGGACGGGACGCGCCTGAGCTGCTCGCCTGCCGAGAATGCCGCGCTGTTTGCCGCGACCATCGGCGGGATGGGGCTGACCGGCCTCGTCACGCAGGTGACGCTGCAAATGATGAAGATCGAATCCGGCGAGATGCTGCAGGAGGCGGTCCGCTTCGAGGGGCTGGAGCGCTTCTTCGAGATCGCGGCGGAGTCGGATGCGACGCATGACTACACCGTCGCCTGGATCGACTCACTCGCCGGCGGCCGGAACTTTGGACGCGGCGTGTTCTTCCGGGCCAATCACGCCCCGGCCTCGTCGGCGCCGCCGGCCAAGGCCGCAAGGGCATTGCCTTTCCCGCTGACGCCGCCGGTCTCGCTGATCAACCGGCTGACGCTGAGCGCCTTCAACGCGCTCTACCGGGGAGCCCAGCCGAAGACGGCCGAGCCTCGGCGCATTCCCTATCGGCCGTTCTTCTACCCGCTCGACCGGGTGAACAACTGGAACCGCGCCTATGGGCCGAAGGGTCTGCGCCAGTTCCAATGCGCCGTGCCGATGGCCGATGCGCGCCCGGCCGTCGAGGAGATGCTGCGCCGGACGCTGGCGGCCGGCGAGAGTTCCTTCCTGACGGTACTGAAATTGTTCGGCGATGTGCCGTCGCCGGGGATGATGTCGTTCCCGATCCCCGGTGCGACGTTGACGCTCGACTTCCCGCATCGCGGCGAGCGCACGCTGAAGCTGCTCGACGAGCTCGACCGCATCGCGATCTCGGCCGGCGGGCGCGTCAACCCTTACAAGGATGCACGCATGTCGCCGGCCACTTTCGCGGCGTCCTTCCCGCACTGGCGGGACTTTTCCCGCCATATCGATCCTGCCTTCTCCTCCGACTTCTGGCGG
This sequence comes from Allobosea rubneri, assembly GCF_032464875.1. Classification (NCBI taxonomy): domain Bacteria; kingdom Pseudomonadati; phylum Pseudomonadota; class Alphaproteobacteria; order Hyphomicrobiales; family Alloboseaceae; genus Allobosea; species Allobosea rubneri. The sequence goes on along the minus strand of NZ_JAWDID010000025.1, from coordinate 24,652 downwards.
CGGGTCATGGCCGGCTGAAGCATTTTCGAGCGAAGCGGGCACCGGTTCGCCTGAAGAAAATGCGATAAGGCAAGGAGCTGAGCGCCTCCGCGATTCAACGAAACGCGGAAGCGCTCTGGCGCTCAGGCCGAGGCCTTTTCCAGCGAAGGCGAGGGCTGCTCGACGGTCTTGACCGTCAGCGTGTGCTTCTTGCCGTCGCGGGCGGTCCAGGCGATCGACTGGCCGGCGGTGAGCCCGATCAGCGCCGTGCCGATCGGCGTCAGGATCGAGATCTTGCCCTGCTCGATATCGGCCTCGCCGGGGAAGACGAGCTGGACGCGGCGGTGCTGGGCGCTGTCGGAGTCGAACTCGACGATCGAGCCCATGCGCACGACATCGGCCGGCATCTGCTTGGGGCTGACGACCTTGGCGCGGTCCATCTCGTTGAGCAGCTCCTCCGCAACTTCGGGAATGCGCTCCAGCGCGGCAGTGGCGAGCCCGGTCAGGCGTTCGAGATCGCTTTCCGTGACGACGATCTTGGGCTTGCGGGGAGGCTTCTGGGTCATGATGACGCGGGTATCCTGTGGTGACGCGTGCAGGCGCGACGGCGCTGCTTCGGAAGACGAAAGACTGGGAGGTTGCGCCTGCTGGATCGTGCTGCGGACAGCGTCGACGGCCCCCCTGAACTCGGGGCGCGTTGGGCCGAGTCCGGGGCTAAAGGTCCGCGATCGGGTGGATCCGGAAAACAGTGCGGCGCAGAGCGGTCATGTACCTAAATTTGGTCCCTTCCTTGTTTCTGTCAAGCCTCGCCGGGCGAGCTCCGGCGCGGGTGCACGGGCAAAACGAAAGGGGCCGGCGTGAGCCGGCCCCTTCGCAAGCAGGTTGATGTGGTGGCGGCTCAGCCCTTGCTGACCGCGACCTTGCGCAGATAGTCGGTGACGATCCGGGTGATGCCGCGCGAGAGCAGGTCGTCGAGCGCGTTGACGAACTCGTCGCACTGCTCGCGGGTGACGATCAGCGGCGGCTCGAGCCGGATGACGTTGCGGTTGTACTCGGTGAAGGCGACGAGCACGTCGTAGTCCTTCAGCAAGAGCGCGCCGATGAAGCCGCAGAGCGAGCCCTTCAGCTTGTCGTCGAGCAGCGCCACCATGTGCTTCAGCCCAAAGGGCATGGTCTCGCTGATGTCCTGGAACTCGACGCCGATCATCAGCCCGCGGCCGCGGATCTCCTTGAGCAGGCTCGGATGCTTGGCGCGCAGCTGGTTCAGCCTCGCGATCAGATAGTCGCCCTGGCGCTTGGCGTTGCCCATGAGGTCTTCCTCATAGAGCACGTTCAGCCCCTCAATCGCGCTGATGCAGGCCTCGCCCATGCCGCCGAAGGTAGCCTGTGCGTGGATCAAAGCGGTCTTCGGCTTGCCATAGGCCTTCATGTAGAGCTCGCGGCGGGCGATCATCGCACCCATCGCCGCCTTGGAGCCGCCGAGCGCCTTGGCGAGGGCCGTCACGTCGGGCACGACGCCGTCGCGCTCGAAGGCGAAGAACTGGCCGGTCCGGCCGAGCCCGCACTGCACCTCGTCGGCGACCCAGAGCACGCCATGCTTGTCGCAGAGCGCGCGCAGCTCGCGCCAGAATCCCTCGGGCGCCTCGACGATGCCGCCGCCGCCCTGGATCGTCTCCATCACGACGATGCCGATGGCGGGGTCGCTCTCCAGCGCCTGGCGCACCGCCTCGATGTCGCCGAAGGGCACCTTGACCCGGTTCTCGACCAGCTTGAACTGCGACTGGTAGAGGTTGGAGTCGGTAACCGAGAGCACGCCCTTGGTCTTGCCGTGGAAGGAGTTGGCGGCGTGCAGGATCTTGGACTTGGCGGGTCCCTGCGCCTGCTCGGCGACCTTCAGCGCCGCCTCCATCGCCTCCGAGCCGGTCGAGCCGAGGAAGACCATGTCGAGGTCGCCGGGCGCGATCTGGGCGAGGTTGTGGGCGAGAGCCGAAGCGTATTGCGACATGAACGCCATGCAGATCTCATGGCGGTTCTCGTCCTGGAACTTCTGCCGCGCCGCGATGATGCGCGGGTGGTTGTGGCCGAAGGCGACCGAGCAGAAGCCGCCGAAGAAATCGAGGATCTTGCGGCCGTCCTTGGTGATGTAGTGCATGCCCTCGGCGCGATCGACGAGGATCTTGTCGAAGCCGAGCAGCTTCAGGAAATGCACCTGGCCGGGGTTGATATGGGCGGTGAAGAGGTCCTTCACCTGCTGGGTGTCGAGCTGCTTGGCGCCTTCGACGCTGATCAGCTTCGGGCGGGCGGGGTCGGTGGCGGCCACGGTGTCCTCGTTCCGGTAAGCGGGCATGCTCATGCTGCGAGGCTCCTCTGCGCCTTGTTCCCTGCGGTCCTGGCTTTGCGATATTCGGTGTAGGCGGCGAGCAGCATGTCCTCGTCGCGGTGCTTCGGCGTCCAGCCGAGCTCGCGCTTGGCCTTGCTGGTGTCGAGGATGCAGACCTCGTTGGCGATCTTGTACTGCTCGGGGTCCATGATCGGCAGGTTGACCGCGTCCAGCGTGTCGAGTGCGAGCTTGACCAGCGGCGCCGGGGTCGGCAGCAGGATCGACTTCGAGCCGGCATGTTTGATCAGGTCGCCGAGCAGCTTCTTCACAGGTGGCGGGTCGTCTGAGCCGAGATTATAGGCGCTGTTCGGGAAATCCGCCTTCCAGGCGGCGATGCAGGCGCTGGCGCAGTCGAACACCGAGATGAACTGGTAGGGGTTGCTTCCTGCGCCGATCATCGGCACCGGCAGGTTGAGGTCGATCAGGCGGAAGAGCTTGACCAGGATGCCGAGCCGCCCCGGCCCGATGATCAGGCGCGGCCGGAAGATCGGAATCTGGAAGCCCCTGTCGCGATAGCCCTGGGCCAGCTTCTCGGTGGCGAGCTTGCTCTCGCCATATTCGCCGAGCGGGTTAGCCGGATGGGTCTCGTCCTGCGGCACGGTCACGGCGTGGCCGTAGATCATGTCGGTGGTGAAGTGGACGAGCTTGCGCGCGCCGTTCTTCTCCATCCATTTCAGGATGTTCTCGGTGCCGTGATAGTTCACCGGCCAGAAGAAATCGTGGCGCTCCTTGCGGGTCACGATCGGCGACAGCATCTTGGCCGAGAGGTTGTAGACGAGGTCGTCCGGCGTCAGCGCGATGCTCTCGACGCTCCCGGCATCGGTGACGTCGATCTTCTGGAACGGCACCCGGTCGTAATGGGCGTGACCGCTCTTGTGGATGTCGCAGACGAGGACGTTCTCGCCCATGGCGGCGAGGTCGGCCGCCAGATGCGAGCCGACGAAGCCGTCGCCGCCGATGATGATGTGTTTCATGACTGGTGGGCCGCTGTTTCGAAGGGCGGGAGCTGCATCAACGCGGCGCGTCGGGCAGGCGGGGGCGGGTGCGTGCGGGAACCGGGATCGGCTTCAGCGTGGGCTCCGCCGGCGGGACGAGGAAGGTGCCGAGGCGCAGAATGAAACGGGCGATCAGGTCCATGGCTTTCCTCAGCTCTGTGCGATGAAGACCGTGCCCAGGACGATGAAGCCGATGCCGGCGATGCGGGCCGGGCTCAGATCCTCCTGGAAGACGAAATAGGCGTAGACCGCGACCACGACGTAGGCGAGGCTCAGGAACGGGTAGGCGTAGCTGATCTGCACCTTCGACAGCACGATCAGATGCGAGGCCATGCTGACCACGAAGGTGCACAGGCCTGCGAAGACGAAAGGGTTGAAGACGACGCGAAAGACGGTCGCGATCAGTCCATCGCCGCCGACATCGAGATGCCCGACGCCGGTCATGCCGCGCTTCAGCATCAGTTGCGCGGCAGCATTGGTCAGCACCGTGAACAGGATCAAAGGCAGGTAGGCATTCATCGGCGCTGGATTTTCCGCGTGGCTGATGCGGCCTTGAATGGCGCGGAAAATACTTCGAATGCCTTACGCTACGGGACCTTATCGGCCCGTAACCTTAAAAGTGTACTGCGCCGACCGCGGAAAGACCGCGGCTTCCCTTCAGCCATGCCGCATTGCCTCGGCTTCCAGCCGAGGCAATGCGGAACGGGCACGCGAAATTGTGGCGGGAATGTGCAGCCGATTGATCCCGGAGCCCCGCTGCTCTAAGGTTAATCATTCCTTAACCTGGATTTTCAACCCGCCATGGCCGACCTGCTCCGGCTCGCGTCCCGTACTCGCTCCGAGCTCCTGCAGGCCAGCCCCTGGGCGTGGCCGCACGAGGCCGCGCTCACCTCGGCCGAGGGTCCGCCGCAGCACGGCTCGGACGAGCTTCGCGCGATCCACGCGGCGCGGCGCGAGGCGACCTTGCGCCGCCTTGGAGCCGGGGGCGCGGCCTGGAACGCCTGGGCGGCGACCATGACGAGCCTGCGTCGCAAGGCGGGCGACGATCCGGCCCTGGCCCGGCTCTGGCAGCTGCTCGCCGGTGTCGAGCTGGTCGACGAGACCTTCGACGGTGAATTCGACGTCGCCGGCTTCCACTTCCCGGGTGCGGCACGCTTCGCCGGCTCCGCCTTTGCCAGCGATGCCTGGTTCACCGATGCCAGGTTCTCCGGGCCCGTCGATTTCCGCGACGCGACTTTCGGGCGCGATGCCTTCTTCGAGCGTGCGCGGTTCGCGGCGGGGGCCGATTTCGGCGGGGTGCATTTCAAGCGCAGCGCGGAGTTTCGCGAACTCTCCTGCGCCGGAACGCTCGGCTTCGTCGAGGCCGAGTTCTCCGGCAGCGTCTGGTTCCGCAGCTCTTTCTTCGAGGGGCCGGTGCGCTTCCGCGGCGCGCGGTTCGGCTGGGAGGCGGGGCTGGGCGATTGCCGCTATCGCGGTCCGGCGGATTTCGCCGAAGTCGACTTCGCCGACAATGCCGGCTTCGAGAACGCGATCTTCGAGCAGAGCGCGACCTTCGCAGATACGCGCTTCTGCCAGGCGGCCTGGTTCAGCGGGGTGCAGTTCCGCGGCGAGGCGGTGTTCGACCGCACCCGCTTCCTCGGCCGCCGGCATTTCGACGGCATCGCTGTGTCAGTGCCCCAGACCCCGGTGGCGACGCAGGCCGCGGTCCTCGAAAGGCTGCGCGCCGCCTTTTCAGGCTGAGCAGGCGCTGCCGGTCAGACCGGCAGCGCATCGTCCTTGGCGATGGTCTGCTGCAAGGCGGGCCGTGCCAGCATCCGCTCCATATAGGCCTCGAAGACGGGCAGGCGCGGCAGGGCGCCGATGATGTTCATGCCGAAATGGATGCCGCTGCCGAGCTGGGTGTCGGCGGCTGTGAAACGCTCGCCGGCGGCATAGGGGTGGGCGGTCAGCCGCTTCTCGAGATTGGCGACGGTGTCGGCGTGCGAGCCGAAGGAGAAGCCGCGCGCCTCATAGGCGAAGTTGTGCACCTTGGCGGCGATGATCGGGTCGAGCACCGCGTCGGTGTAGACCAGCGCGGTCAGGAAGGCGGCGCGGTCGGCATCGCCGATCGCGGGGGCGAGCCCGGCCTCGGGAAACCGCTCGGCGAGATAGAGGCAGATCGCGGCGCGCTCGGTGACGACCGTGCCGTCATGGACGATCGCCGGCACCTTCTTGTGCGGCTGGATGCTGCGGTAGCTTTCCGGCGCGCCATCCTTCGCGCGAATGTCGACCAGTTTCATCTCATAGGGCTGGCCGAGTTCCTCGAGCAGCCAGAGGATGGAGAAGGAGCGCGACTGCGGCGAATGATAGAAGGTCAGCATGGCGATGTCCTTTTTGGCGTTTCCTCAAGCCGTGGACGCGCTGATAGGATTGCCATGTGTCAGTAGTTGTCAGGATCGACCCCGCCCCGCCAAAGCGTCGGAGCCGAAACGCGAGCGGGCGGGGGCTCCCTTCACTGTCGGCTGCCGGGGCTATTTCCTGCGCGCCACGATGAAGGGGCGGCTGTCCTTCCCCTTGCTCGCATGGCGTTCCACGCTCAGCACTTCGAAGCCTGCGGCCGCGATGCGAGCGCTCAGGTCCTGTGCGCTGAAGATACCGGCGTAGGGCGCCTTTCCGATCATCTGCATGAGGGGCAGGACAAGTCGGATCAGCGGGTTCATGTCGCCGAGGCTGGGAGTTTTGGAGACGAACAGCCCGCCCGGCGCGAGCAGCGCATGGATGCTGCGCAGCGTGCCGCCGAGGTCGCGGACCAGATGGAGGTAATTGAAGGCAAGGACGGCATCGAAGCGAGCGCCCTCGGATGCAACGGCCTCCGCCGTCGCTGCGCGGAAGGCGAGACCGGGAACCGGGCCGGCCGTGCGCTTCTCTTCGGCGATCGCGATCATCCCGGAGGATATGTCCGTCGCGAGGTAGGATCCGACACCGTCGGCCAGTCGCAGCGCCGTCGTTCCGGTTCCGCAACCGAGTTCCAGCACCGTGTCGCCGGGCTTCAACAGGGCGCGAACCTGCTCCAGCGTGCGCTCATAGCCGGCCTGATCCGAAATGCGCGACCTCGCATAGCGTCTTGAAGATCGGTCCCAGAAGCGGGCATCGCTCGCCGTGCTCATGCGTCTCTCCCTCGCGATGCGGGCTTAGCACAGCTGCCGCTAAAGGCTCATGGTTTCCGGCGGCGCTATCCTGTCGTCGCACGCTGCCGTCGGCGTTTGGAGGGAGCCAGGGTTGACCCGGCTTTCCCAAGTCCGGTTAAATCGCGGCGGGGGGCGTTGCAGGGATGATCATGCTGCGCGCCATTGTCTTGACTGCCGCCGCTCTCGCTTTCGCTACGCCTGCGTCGGCCTATTCCAACCCGATCAGCCGCGGGCTCGCGGACTTCCTCAACATCTTCAGCGAGCAGCCGGTGCTGCGCCAGGTCGTCCCCTGGAACGGCAAGCAGGCGCCCGGCACGGTCGTGGTCTCGACCAGCCAGCGGCGGCTCTACTACGTGCTCGGCCGGGGGCAGGCGATCCGCTATGGCGTCGGCGTCGGCCGGCAGGGTTTCAGCTGGTCGGGCACGAAGACCGTTTCGCGCAAGCGCGAATGGCCGGACTGGCGTCCGCCCGCGGCGATGCTGAAGCGCCGGCCCGACCTGCCGCGCTACATGGCGGGCGGGATGGAGAACCCGCTCGGTGCGCGGGCGATCTATCTGGGATCGAGCCTCTATCGGATCCACGGCTCGAACGAGCCTGATACGATCGGAGCTGCGGTCTCCTCGGGCTGCATCCGGATGACCAATCGCGACGTGATGGACCTCTATGATCGCGTCAGGCCGGGGACCAAGGTCATCGTACAGCGCTAGAGCATCTTCGAGCGAAGCGGGTACCGGTTCGCATGAAGGAAATGCGCTAGCCGTCGCTATGGCCGCGCCTGATGCGGCGGACCATGGTCCAGACCCCGAGCAGAGCGAAGGGGACGAAGAGCGCGGTGGCGATGCCGACATCGACCGGCAGATAGCCGGCATCCTTGGCGCCCTTGGCGAGGTAGCCGAACAGGCTGACGACGTAATAGCCGATGGCGGCGACGGAGAGCCCCTCGACCGTCTGCTGCAGGCGCAGCTGCATGCGGGCGCGCTCGTTCATCGCCGCCAACAGGTCGCGGTTCTGCTGCTCGAGCGCGACGTCGACGCGGGTGCGCAGCAGGTTGGCGGCGCGGGCGAGCTTGCGCGACAGGTCGGCCTGGCGCTCCTGCAGCATCTGGCAGGTGCGCATCGCCGGCGCCATGCGCCGGGACAGGAAGGCGGCGATGGTCGGCCAGCCGCCATAGGCGACCTCGTCGATCGCCGCCAGGCGCTGGTGGACGATGTTGTCATAGGCGCGGCTGGCGCCGAAGCGGTAGTTCGAGGAGGCGGCCTCCGACTCCATCGGCGCGGCGAGCGCCGTCATCTCGTCTAGCAGGGCATTGTCGGCCGCGAGCCCGTCGGTCTGCGTCATCGTGCCGGCGATGCGCACCAGCGCCTCCTCCGTCGCGCGCACGGAAGGGGCGAGGCGCTGCGCCTCGGGCAGGCCGAGCAGGGCCAGCACGCGATAGGTCTCGATTTCGAGCAGGCGCTGCGCCAATGCACCGGCACGCGAGGGCGTCAGCGCCCGGTCGAGCACGAGGATGCGCACGAACCCGTCCGGGCAGGGCCGGAAATCGGTCGCGGCGAGCGCGGCCTCGCCATCGACGAGCGAGGCGGCGAGGCTCGCCGGGTCGAAGATCTCTTCGAGCGGCGGAGCCGCTCGTTGCGGCAGGAGATGCAGGTCGACGGCGACGAGATGCGGCCCCGGCTGCGGCAGCTCCAGCATCTGATGCGGCAGCGCGTTGCTGCCCGGCGCGAAGGGCGTGCTGCCATTGCCCGGCAGCTCCCAGCTATAGGTGGTGAACTCGCTGTGCTGCTCCCAGCGCAGGCCGATCTCGCCGAGCCGGGCGCGGTGATGCTTGGCGCCGTCGGCAGGCCCTGCGACGCCGCGCCCCTCGCAGAAGCGGGCGAGTGCCTCGCGATCGGCATTCGCCTGGGCCTGATCGGTCATGAAGGCGAAGTGTAGCAGGCGCCGAGGCGTCTCCAGCGGCGCGAAGGGGCGGGCATGGATCTCGGCGAGGATCGCAGCACGGGAAGGGTGCGCGCTCAGCGTCGGGGCCGGCCTTGCGTCGGTGCGATCCATGCGATGTGCCCCCGCCGCGGCGGCTCTGCGGCCGAACTCCGCTTCCGTGGTCGAGCTTGCCGCAAAGCCCCGGGGACGAAAAGATCGCCATGGCGTCGCATGCCCGGCCGGGCTGGCATGGGAAATGGCCGCGCGGTATCGTCCCGCAGCCAGCTGGGGATGTCCGCCATGACCTCGCGAATCCGACCTTCGGGCATGCGCACTTTTCGCGCGCTCATGGTCCTTGCCGCCGCCGCGACGGCGCTGCTGATCGGTGCCGGCTTTGGGGGCATCGCCAGCGCCGAGGTCGCCGACGGTCCGGCCAAGCGCGACATCGAGCGCCATCTCGGCCGCAAGGCCGCCAGGGTCGTCGAAGGACCGGTGTTCTACGGCGATTTCAACGGCGACGGCCGGCGCGACGCGGTCGCCTTCATCTATGCGGAGACCGGCGGCAACAGCACGAGTCTCGACGTGCTGCTGTTCACCGGCGGGCCGGACGGTTTTCGCTTCTTCCGCAAGGCGGAGGGCGTGTTCGGCGAGGGACCGCGCAATGTCGCGATCAGGCCGGGCGCGATCGACGTGACCGTGACGACGCTCGGCCCCAACGATGCGCGCTGCTGCCCGACGCTGGAGAAGAACCTGACGATCGAGATTTCGGGCGTCAGGCGCGGGCGGCGCTAGGCGGCGGCCGCGCTGCTGCTGACGCGATCCGGCGGCGACCGGAATAGGTTCGCAGGCATCACCTTCGCCCGCTCATCCATCAGGAGCGCCCGTGCCCCTGCCAAACCGCATCCGCCCCGATGGTTCGCTGTTCGCCGATCCGGCGCGCGGCACGCTGTTCGGCAATCGCGGCGGCAAGTTCCACGATCAGGCAACGCAGGCGCTGCCGAAGCGGCTTTTCGCGACGAAGCAGTGGATTTGCTGCGTGCTTTCCTTCAAGGGCCGGCAGCGCGACGTCTGGGGCCGCTACTACACCGAGCTGTTCTTCTGCGACGAGGTCACTGCTCTGGCGGCCGGGCACCGGCCCTGCATGGAGTGCCGGCGCAAGGATGCGCTCGCCTATCGCGACGCCCTGGTCGCCGGGCTCGGCTTGAAGGAAACGCCGCTCTTTCCCGAGATCGACGAGCGGCTCGACAGCGAAAGGCGCGACGGCCGGAAGAAGCGTCTGCACGAATTGCCGGCCGAGGGGCTTCCGGACGGGGCGATGCTCGTCTCGGCCGAGGGCGAGTTCCTCGCCTTGCGCGGCTCCAAGGCGCTGCTCTGGTCGCCGGCAGGTTATCTCGCGGCGCGGCCGTGGCCGGCTGGGCCGGTCGCCGTCCTGACGCCGCCTGCGTCGCTGGCGGCGCTTGTGAACGGCTATCAACCTCTCTGGCACCCGAGCGCCGCCAAACTGGCCTGAAACGCCGCCTCCCTCCCTTGTCATTCGCCTCCGTTGCCGCAACGTCGCGCCCGTGGACCGCCGACAGCGAAGGCGCGTGCTCGGTCGATCCGGGGGAGGAGATATCCATGTTGCGCAAGACCGTTTGGGCGCTCGCATTCCTGCTCGCCGGCTTCGGCGGGGAGCCGGCCATGGCCGGGGCGCTCTCGATCACCGATGCCGATCCGGTGGCGGTCGTGACCATTCCCGATGCCTGGACGAGCAGCAAGATCGCCCGCGGGGTCGAGATCAAGACGCCGGACGACGAAATCTATCTCTGGTTCGAGCTGGTCGCGCCGGGCGAGATCGACACGGTCCAGAAGGAGCACAACGGCTATTTCGACAAGGAGGGCGTCACCATCACCGGCGCCTCCGAGACGATGAAGCAGGAGGTCAACGGCAAGGCCTGGTCCTTCACCGAGCTCAAGGCCAAGAGCAAGGATGGCGACTCGATCATCCGCTACATCGCGATCAACCCGAACGTGCCGAGCGGCAAGATCATCATGATGACCTATTGGGCTTCGCTCGACGGCCACAAGGAGCACGACGCGGCGATGAAGAAGCTGATCGACAGTCTCGCCTTCAAATAGGCGCCAGGCCGCACTCGCGTGCAACGCAGCTTCGGCGCGGCCCGCGGTTCCTGACGGGCCGGGAACCTTCCGGGGGCCTGCGACGTTGTCCCGCCATCATCACCGATGGCAATCAAGGGGGCAAATCATGCGCTCGATCGCATTGTGGCTGCTTGGGATTCCGATCCCGATCATCATCCTGATCTGGCTCTTCGTCCGCTGACCTTGGTCCGCTGACAGGAACTGACAGAATAAATTGCTATGGCCGGGCGCGTCCCGGCCATATTCTTTTGCGGTGGGGAGTCGCGCAGGCTGGGCGGAGCTGCGCGGCGTCGCCTTCATCAGATCGCCTCATCCCTCCAGCAGCGTTCCGCCATGCAGCCAATCATCCAGATTTCCGGTCTCTCGAAGACCTATGCCTCGGGCTTCCAGGCGCTGAAGAGCGTCACGCTCGACATCAGGCGCGGCGAGATCTTCGCCCTGCTCGGGCCGAACGGAGCCGGCAAGACGACGCTGATCAGCATCGTCTGCGGCATCGTCAATCCGAGCACCGGGACGGTGCTCGCCGACGGCCACGACATCATCGCCGACTACCGGGCCGCGCGCAGCCGCATCGGCCTCGTGCCGCAGGAACTGACCACCGACGCCTTCGAGACCGTCTGGGCGACGGTGTCGTTCAGCCGCGGCCTGTTCGGCAAGCCGAAGAACCCTGAGATCGTCGAGCAGGTGCTGCGCGACCTCTCGCTCTGGGACAAGCGCGACAACAAGATCATGACGCTGTCCGGCGGCATGAAGCGGCGCGTGCTGATCGCCAAGGCGCTGGCGCACGAGCCGCAGATCCTGTTCCTCGACGAGCCGACGGCGGGCGTCGACGTCGAGCTGCGCCAGGACATGTGGAAGCTGGTGCGGCGGCTGCGCGACAGCGGCGTCACCATTATCCTGACCACGCACTACATCGAGGAGGCCGAGGAGATGGCCGACCGGGTCGGGGTGATCAGCAAGGGCGAGATCATACTGGTCGAGGACAAGGCCGAGCTGATGCGCAAGCTCGGCCAGAAGCAGCTCACCCTGCATCTTCAGACGCCGCTCGCCGAGGTGCCGGAGGCGCTCGCGGGCCATGGGCTGACCTTGCGCGCCGATGGCACGGAACTGGTCTACAGCTACGACACCAAGGCCGAGCGCACCGGAATCACGGCACTGCTCAGCGATCTTGGTGCGGCCGGCATCCGCTTCAACGACCTGCAGACCAGCCAGTCCTCGCTCGAGGACATCTTCGTCGGCCTTCTGAGGGCGAACGCATGAGCGCCGCGACCATGAACCTGCACGCGATCAAGGCGATCTACCTGTTCGAGATGGCGCGGACCTGGCGCACGCCCCTGCAGAGCATCCTCTCGCCGGTGATCTCGACCTCGCTCTATTTCGTCGTCTTCGGCGCGGCGATCGGCTCGCGCATGCAGGCGATCGACGGGGTGCCCTACGGCGCCTTCATCGTGCCTGGCCTGATCATGCTCTCGCTGCTGACGCAGAGCATCGCCAACGCCTCCTTCGCAATCTATTTCCCGAAGTTCACCGGCACGATCTTCGAGCTGCTTTCGGCGCCGGTCGCCTGGTGGGAGGCGGTCTTCGCCTATGTCGCTGCGGCGGCGACGAAATCGGTGATGCTCGGCCTGATCATCCTCGTCACCGCCTTCCTGTTCGTGCCCCTGAAGATCGAGCACCCGCTCTGGATGCTGCTCTTCCTGGTGCTGACCGCGACGACCTTCAGCCTGTTCGGCTTCATCATCGGCGTCTGGGCCGATGGTTTCGAGAAGCTGCAGGTCGTGCCGCTCCTGATCGTGACGCCGCTCGCCTTTCTCGGCGGCTCGTTCTACTCGATCGACATGCTGCCGCCCTTCTGGCGGGCGGTGACGCTGTTCAACCCGGTCGTCTACCTGATCAGCGGCTTCCGCTGGAGCTTCTTCGGCTTCGCCGATGTCGGCATCGCCGTCAGCCTGACCATGACGCTGGTCTTCCTCTGCGCCTGCATCGCGGTCATCGCCTGGATCTTCAAGACCGGCTACCGGCTGAAGAACTAGGGTCGGATCCCGAGGGCGTCACATTCGTTCTTGCCGGACGGCGAGCGAAGCGCGGAGTAGGGTTGGCCTCGGTCCTGTGCCGTTTCTTCGAGCGAACCCCGGCTGATGATCAGCGAAAGCAGGTCGGGGCGGGAATAGTGGCCGCCGGCATCGACTGCGGACTTGGCGGCGAGAACGGCCTCCATCGAGCCTTCGGCGAGCAGGATGGTCTCGCCTTCGGCCGGGCCGGCGATGATCTCGCCGCGGGGATCGATGATGCAGCTCTGGCCCGTGTGCTCGTAGGTGGCGAGTTCCCGATAGCGCTCCGGCACGTCCTCGGTCATCCGGATGCCGGCGGCGCAGATGACATAGCAGGCCGCTTTCGAGGCGAAGGCACGCGAGAGCAGGTGCTGGCGCGGCCAGATGATGTCCGGATAGGGCGGCGCATTGGCGGGCTCCCGGCCCGGCCACGCCGCGACGTGGATTTGGGTGCCCTGCGCCGCGAGGGCCTGCCCCGGCAGGAAGAGATTGTGCTCCCAGCAGTTCAGACCGCTGATCCGGCCATAGGAGCGCTGGTGCACCCTCAGGCCTTCGGCGTCGCCATCGCCCCAGATGGCGCGCTCGACATGCGTAGCCTTCAGTTTGCGGTGCCGCCCGAGGATTCGCCCCTCCCGTCCGATGAAGAGCAGCGTGCAATAGACGGTGCCGAGCGTCGCCGTGTCGCGTTCCACCACGCCGATCACCACGTCGATGCCGCCCTCCCTGGCGGCCGCACAAAGCCGATCCGTCGTCGGCCCGGGAATCTCGACGGCGTTGGCCTGATACTCAGCCATCGCCTGCCAGCTCAGCGGGCGGAATTCTGCGTCGGCGAAGAACGGATAGCCGTGGAGCCAGGCCTCGCCGAAGGCTGCGATCGTGGCCCCTGCCGCCGCGGCCTCGGCGATCAGCCGGCAGGCCTTCTCCGTCGCGGCGTCGCGGTCGAACAGGATCTGGCGCGCCTGGATCGCCGCGAGCGTGAACCGCCCTTCGACTGCCATGACCGTCTCCCATTGCGCTACCTGGAACACGTTTCCGAAGCGATGTTAGCTGCCTGCTGACATAACGAAATCAAAACTGCATTATTCCCGGCATAAGCGACCGTTATCGAGGCGGAGATGCCGCGAAACCTCGACATCGCCTTGCTGCGTGCCTTCGATGCCGTCGTCGCAGCCGGCGGCATCACAGCGGCTGCGCGGCTTCTCAACCTGACGCAGGCTGCGGTCAGCCTTCAGCTGAAACGGCTCGAGGACAGCTTCGGCTGTCGCCTCGTCGAGCGGGGCCGCGCCGGCATCCACCTGACCCCGCAGGGAGAGCGCCTGATCGGGCAGGCGCGTCGGCTGCTGCGCCAGAACGACGAGGTCTGGGCGGCGATCGGCAGGCCTGCCTTCGCCGGCGAGGTTAGGCTCGGCATGCCGTCTGATCTCGTGCGGCCGTTCGGAACGCCGATCCTGCGGCGTTTCGATCGGGCCTGGCCGCAGGTGCGTGTCGTCATCGTTTGCGACAGCAGCGGTCGCTTGCTCGAACAGCTCGATCGTAGGGACATCGATCTCGCGATCGTCGTCCAGAGCGCCGACACGACGGGCGGCGAGACGTTGCGGGTCGAGCCTCTGAGCTGGGTCGGCGCGCGCAATGGAACGGCCCATCTGCGCGAGCCGCTGCCGCTTTCGACAGGCGACGATACCTGCCCGCATCGCCCGATCGCGCTGAAGGCGCTCGCTGCCGCTGGGCGGGACTGGCGCTTCGTCTGTGAGGTCGCGAGCTTCGAAGCGATCTGCGCTCCGGTCGAGGCCGATATCGCCGTCTCGCCGATGCTGCCTTCGACGGTACCGGAATCGCTGGCCGTTCTGAAGGAGTCGGTCGGCCTTCCGCCACTGACCGACTTCCTCATCAATCTTTACCTACCGCGTGCCGGCGCAAGCGATGCAGCTCTGGAGCTGGCCCGCAACATTCGCGAGCTGCACGGCGGGTAGCCTGACCCGGTCCGCTCAGGCTGCCTTGATCTGCTTGAAGAAGGTGTCGACCTCGCCGCGCAGCGTCGCCGCCTCGCGGGCGAGGTTCTCGGCGGTGCGCAGCACCTCGGCGGCAGAGTGCATCGCGTCGTCGGAGGCGGCGGTGACGCCGGCGAGGCGCTGCGCCACGGTCGCTGCGCCATGGGCGGTCGCCTGGGCGTTGCGGGCGATCTCGGAGGTCGTCGCGCGCTGCTCCTCGGTCGCGTCGGCGATGGCGCCGGTCTGGTGCGAGACGTCGCTCATCGTGCGGGTGATGGTGCCGATGGCGCTGACGGCGCCCTCGGCCTCGCCATGGAAGGCCTCGATCTGGCTGGCGATGCCATTGGTCGCCTCGGCGGTGCGGTTGGCCAGCGTCTTCACCTCGGCGGCGACCACGGCGAAGCCGCGCCCGGCCTCGCCGGCACGCGCGGCCTCGATGGTGGCGTTGAGGGCGAGCAGATTGGTCTGCTCGGCGATGTCGCGGATCAGGTCGATGACGGTGACGATCTGCTCGGAGGCGCGGGCGAGATTGCCGACATGGCGGCTGGCGCCGAGCGCCTCCTCGCTGGCGCCGCCGACCATCGCATTGGCGCGGGCGACGCGGGCCGAGATCTCGCTGATCGAATCCGACAGGTTCTCGGCAGCGGTCGCGACCTGCTGGACATTGCCCGAGGCCTCCTGCGATGCCGACTGGGCACGGCCAATCTCGGAGGTCGCGGCGACGGCGAGGCCGTTCAGCATGCGTGCCGCGCTCTCCAGCGACTGGACGCCGCCGCCCACGGTCTGGAGCGCGCCCGCGAGCCTGGCATCGAAGGCCGCGACGATCTCGTCTATGCGCCGCTGGCGCGCGATCCTTGCCTCCTCGTCGCCGGCAGCGGCGGTTTCTAGCAGGGCGCGGGCGCGCGCATTGTCGCGGAAGACTGCGACCGAGCGCGCCATGTCGCCGATCTCGTCGCCGCGCTCGACCAGCGGAATCTCGTCCACCGGCTCGGCCGCCGCCAGCGCCCGCATCGTCGCCGCAAGCCGCAGCAGCGGCCCAGCGATACGGCGCTGGACGATGAGCAGGGCAAGCGCCAGGCCCGCCGCGATGGCGAAGGCGCCGGTGCCAATCAGCAGGCGCGAGCTGCTCTGCTGCATGTGCACGAGTTCGGTATCGAGGGAGGCGCTGTGGGCATCGTTGCTGCCGGCGAAGCGTTTGAGCGTTTCGTTGAGCGCCTTGCGATTGTTGCGATTGGCCTCGTCGTCGCCCTTCGCCCGGGCCGCCGCGATCGAGCCTGCGCGCGCAAGGCGCACGATCTCGCGACGGAAGGTGATGAACTCCTCGACGCTCTTGGCCACGGCCGTGAAGCTGTCGCGATCACCGGGGCCGATCAGCGGCTGCCAGTCCTGCATCAGCACGTCGATCTCGCGCAGCCCCTGCAGCAGCAAAGGAATGAAGCGTTCGGCGTCGGCAGCGTCCGCGCTCATGTAGATGCCGCGCGATTCCATCACGGCGCCGTTGACCAGGCCGTTGATGCGCTCTGCGATGGCGGCGCGCTGCGAGGCAGCCTGCATCTCCCGCGTCATCATCGCATAGCGTTCGAGCGTCTGGACGCCGACGGCGATCGCGAGTGCCGCCGCCAGGGCGAGCAGCAGCACGGCCGCGAGGATCTGGCTCGATATCGTGCGCAGCATGGCCATCGGTTCTTGGGCGCGCCTGCCGCGACTTTCCCCCTGGCGCGCGGCGTGAAACCGTCGAGCAGTCAAGCCGGGTTTGGTTAATATTACGTTCGAGCGACCTGAAATCGCCTGATCGGGCAGGTGCGTGGCGATTGACTCAGGCGCCGCCATCCTGTCTCAACCACGCCATGACCGATCTTCAGACCATCGACGGCGCCGTGGCCGCCGCCGCGCCGCATGCGCGCCGCCGTACCTTCGCGATCATCTCGCACCCGGACGCGGGCAAGACCACGCTGACCGAGAAGCTTCTGTATTTCGGCGGCGCGATCCAGCTCGCCGGCGAAGTCAGGGCCAAGGCCGGCCGCCGCCAGACCTCGTCCGACTGGATGAAGATCGAGCGCCAGCGTGGCATCTCGGTCGTGACCTCGGTGATGACCTTCGAGTATGGCGGGCATGTCTTCAACCTGCTCGACACGCCGGGCCACGAGGACTTCTCGGAGGATACCTATCGGACCCTTACGGCGGTCGACAGTGCCGTCATGGTGATCGACGCCGCCAAGGGCATCGAGGCGCGTACCAAGAAGCTGTTCGAGGTCTGCCGCCTGCGCGACATCCCGATCGTGACCTTCATCAACAAGGTCGATCGCGAGACGCGCGATCCCTTCGACCTGATCAACGAGATCGAGACGACGCTGGCGCTCGACGTCGCGCCAATGACCTGGCCGGTCGGGCGCGGGCGCGAGTTCGTCGGCACGCTGGATTTCGCCTCGAACACCTTCCGCCGCAACCAGAAGGGCGACGAGACCGATGCCGGCACGCCAGTCGCAGGCGAGGACGACAAGCTGTTCGACGAGCTCCTGCCGAACGGCGCGGTCGACAGCTGGCGCGAGGAGGTCTTCCTGGCGCGCGAGGGCCTGAAGCCGTTCGATCTCGCGGCCTTCCGCGAGGGCCATCTGACGCCGCTCTATTTCGGCGCCGCGCTGCGCGACTATGGCGTGCGCGACCTGATCGACGCCCTCGGCCGCCATGCGCCGAGTCCGCGTGCCCAAGTCGCCGACAAGCGCGCGGTCGAGGCGGACGAGCCGAAGATGACCGGCTTCGTCTTCAAGATCCAGGCGAACATGGATCCGAACCATCGCGACCGCATCGCCTTCATGCGTGTCTGCTCGGGCAAGCTCTCGCGCGGCATGAAGGCGAAGCTGGTGCGCACCGGCAAGCCGATGCCGCTCAACGCGCCGCAGTTCTTCTTCGCCCGCGACCGCTCGATCGCCGAGGAGGCCTATGCCGGCGACATCGTCGGCCTGCCCAACCACGGCACGCTGCGCATCGGCGATACGCTGACCGAGGGCGAGGAGATCATCTTCAAGGGCGTGCCCTCCTTCGCGCCGGAAATCCTGCGCCGCGTCAAGCTGAAGGACGCGATGAAGGCCAAGAAGCTGCGCGAGGCGCTGCAGCAGATGGCCGAGGAGGGCGTCGTCCAGCTCTTCCTGCCGCATGACGGGGCGCCCGCCATCGTCGGCGTCGTCGGCGCGCTGCAGCTCGACGTGCTGAAGGAACGCATGGACGTCGAGTACTCGCTGCCGGTCGATTTCGAGCCCTGCCAGTTCTCGATCGCCCGCTGGGTCTCGAGCGAGGACAAGGCGGCGCTGCAGAAATTCGTCGCGCTGAAGCCGTCCTCTATGGCCGATGATCTCGACGGCGACCCGGTGTTCATGGCCTCGTCGCAGTTCACGCTGAAATACGACGCCGAGCGTGCGCCCGACATCAGCTTCTCCGATGTGAAGGACTACCAGAAGGTCGCCGGCGGCTGAGGCCGCGACCCGACGGGCGCAGCTGCAGGCATGGATTATAGCATCATCTGATGCTATAAATGATGCCGGTGGAGAAGGCGATGCGAACGACCGTCACTCTGGACGATGAGCTCGTCGAAAGGGCTCAGGCCTATACGGGGATCACTGAACGCTCGATGCTGCTGCGCGAGGCGCTCACCGCGCTCATCCAGCGTGAGGCGGCGAGGCGAGCGATAAAGCTGGGAGGCTCGGACCCGGATGCGAGCGCGGCGCAGCGCCGCCGCCTGCCTGCGGCGTGATCCTCGCCGACACTTCGATCTGGATCGACCATCTGCGGCGTAGCGAGGCGCGGCTCGTCGCGCTGCTCTCGGACAATCAGATCCTCATGCATCCCTTCGTCTTGGGAGAGATCGCGCTCGGTTCGCTGGCAAGGCGCGGCGCGGTCATCGAGATCTTGGAGGAGCTGCCCCAGGCTGCCATCGCGACACATGGCGAGGTCATGGCTCTGGTCGAGCGGGAGCGCCTGAACGGGCTCGGGATCGGCTATGTCGACGTCCACCTCCTGGCCTCGGCGCGACTGGCCGGGGCCGGCCTCTGGACGCGTGACCAGAGGCTGCTTTCGGCCGCGGAGAAGCTCGGCCTGGCGACCGGGTAGACGCCCGAGCCGGGCCTCAGCCGCGCCAGCGGGCGAGCGCGTCGGCGATGGTCTGGTTGCCGGAGACGCCCTTCTCGAAGGTGATGATGCCGCGCCGGCCCGAGGCGAAGCGCACCGGCAGGTCGATCCAGGACCTGGACTGCAGCAGATCGAGATTGCGGTCGGATTCGATCTGGACGTTCGACAGCGCCGCCACGAACAGGTTCTCGCCGAGCGCAGAGGCGATGGCCGAGAGCGGCGCGCCGCGCTCGCTCTCATCGGTCTTGAACTGCGGCACGCCGACCTCGCGGATCGCGTCGCTCGCCGCCTCGCCGGTGGTGGTGAAGCGCATGCCGATGATGTGCGAGGCCGGGAAGGCCTGGTCGGTGTTGCGCCGGATGGTGAAGTCCAGTGCGAGCCCCGCATCGGGAACCTCGACGGTCGCGCGCACGATGGTCTCGACCGGCTGGCCCTGGCCGACCGTGTCGCTGTCGAGCCGCCAGAAGACGCGGCCGGGCACCGTGCGCGGCTGCTGCGGCGCCTCGGGCACTTCGATATAGAGCACGGCGCGCTGGGCGACGGCGATGTCGCTGGTCTGGCCTGGCGTGCCCGGGGCGCTGCGGGCGTTTCCGGGCTGCGATGCCGGCGTCTCGGGCGTGCCGGCGCGTTCGCTGATCTTGCCGGAATGCTCGGGCTGGGCCGGCTGGGCCGGAGCCTCGGGGCGTGGCCTTGCGGCCTGCTCCGGCTGCGGACTGATCTTGTTGACGTAGTAGGCGGCGCCCGCGATCACCGCGACGGCGAGCGCGACGCCGACGCCGACGACCGCCGTGCGGACATGGCCCGGATTGACGCTGCGCCCGCGCGGAGGGGCGACGCGGGGACGGATCGGCGCCGTGTCCTCGCGCAGCGGCGGCTCGTCGAAGCGAGCGTTGTCTGCTGCAGGGGCGGGCGGAGCGGGGCGTTCCGCCGGTGACTCCGGCCTTGCGGGCGGCGTCGGCTCAGCGCTGCGCCGCTCGCCCGACGGCTGCGGCGGGAAGCTCGGCTCGATCGCTTCGGCGAGCGCGATCTCGGCCTCGATGCGCGAGACCGCTTCGTCCAGTGACAGCCGCTCGCGGGTGATGTCGGCTTCCGAGAGCGGCGGGTCGAGGCTGCGCAGCTGGGCGAGCAGGGCGGCGCGGGCACGGTCATAGACCGCCCGGCGCGCCTCGGGCGACTTGTCGGTCAGCCCGGCGATCGCCCGCGCCAGAATGGGGTGAAAATCGGCCATTGGCCTCAAATGTCCGTGTTGTCCCGGTCCGTCAACCCTCGAACGGGTTCTGGACCAGGATCGTATCGTCGCGCTCCGGGCTGGTCGAAAGCACGGAGACCGAGGCGCCGATCAGCTCCTCGATGCGCCGGACATACTTGATCGCCTGAGCCGGCAGCTCGGCCCAGGAGCGGGCCCCGGCGGTGGAGCCTTCCCAGCCGGGAATGGTCTCGTAGATCGGCTCGACGCGGGCCTGGTCGCTCTGGCCGGCCGGCAGATGCTCGAGAATCTGGCCGTCGAGGCGGTAGCCGGTGCAGACCTTGATCTCCTTGAAGCCGTCGAGGATGTCGAGCTTGGTCAGCGCGATGCCGTCGATGCCGGAGGTCTTGACGGTCTGGCGGACGAGGCAGGCGTCGAACCAGCCGCAGCGACGCTTGCGGCCGGTGACGACGCCGAATTCCTTGCCCTTCTGGCCGATCAACTCGCCGATCTCGTCGAAGAGCTCGGTGGGGAAGGGGCCTTCGCCGACGCGGGTGGTGTAGGCCTTGGCGATGCCCAGCACATAGCCGACGGCGGAGGGGCCGAGGCCGGAGCCGGTCGCAGCCTGGCCGGCGACGATGTTGGAGGAGGTCACGAAGGGGTAAGTGCCGTGGTCGACGTCGAGCAGGGCGCCCTGCGCGCCCTCGAACAGGATGCGCTTGCCGGCGCGGCGCTCGGCGTCCAGCAGGGCCCAGACCGTGTCGGCATAGGGCAGGATCTGCGCGGAGATCTCGGTCAGCTGGGCGAGCAGCTCGGTGCCGTCGACCTCGGCGATGCCGAGACCGCGGCGCAGCGCGTTGTGGTGGGCCAGCAAACGCTCGATCTTGGCTTCGAGGACGGTGCGGTCCTTGAGGTCGATGACGCGGATCGCCCGGCGGCCGGCCTTGTCCTCATAGGCCGGGCCGATGCCGCGCTTGGTCGTGCCGATCTTCAGCGTGGTGTTCGAGGTCTCGCGGAAATGGTCGAGCTCGCGGTGCAGCGGCAGGATCAGGGTCGCATTGTCGGCGACGCGCAGATTCGCAGGCGAGATCTCGACGCCCTGGGCGCGCAGCCGGGCGATCTCCTCGACGAGGTGCCAGGGGTCGACGACGACGCCGTTGCCGATCACCGAAAGCTTGCCCGGGCGCACGATGCCGGACGGCAGCAAGGAGAGCTTGTAGACGACGCCGTCGATGACGAGCGTATGGCCGGCGTTATGGCCGCCCTGGAACCTGACGACCACATCGGCCTGGCTCGACAGCCAGTCGACGATCTTGCCCTTGCCCTCGTCGCCCCACTGGGCGCCGACCACGACCACGTTCGCCATGGTGGTGACCTTTCTCTCGCTGCCGAAGCCCGTCCGCGGAAGTGGGATCACTTCCGCAACCGGACCATGCTCCAGGTTGGGCCGGCGCGAAATCCCATCGTCCGGCCGATTCGGGCCAAAGCGAAAGCACACCGGCGCAAAGCGCCCGCACAAACGAAAACCCCGGCGCAAGGCCGGGGTTTCGGGGAGGTCCTTGCAACCCCTCTTCCTCCAAGAGCATGGCGAGGTCAAGGCGCAGGCCCGCAAAGCCGGGGGACGAGTAGGCCAGGCATCCGCAGATTTTGCCTGCGGCTGCGCGGTGGCTGGCCATATGAGGGCGACGTTTGGTCGCCAGCCGCGACAGCGGTTCACGATGCGGCTTCATCTTCTGACGGTGCTCGCGTCGGCTGGTGAAGGGCAGCTCTGCGATTATCGTTGTTGCGGGGGCGGGCAGTCAGGACTAACCCGGCGCCATCCGTCACCTTGGGGCCCGCCACGATGCAACCGATCGCCATTTCGACGCTGACCATCTGCGGGATCGAGGAGCTGCCGGCGCAGAGCGCCCGCAAGGTCAGCCATGTGCTCTCGCTGCTCGATCCGGATCTGCCGGAGCTGCAGTCCTTCGTGGCCTATGACGCGCATGAGCGCACGACATTGCGCTTCCACGACATCATCACGCCGCAGGAAGGCCGCGTGCATCCGACAGAGGCGCATGTCGACGAAATCCTCGACTTCGGCGCCAAGCTGCGCGAGTCGGCTTTGAAGCGGCAGGAGGGGCACCTGCTCGTCCATTGCCATATGGGCATCTCGCGCTCGACCGCGGCGATGCTGTCGCTGATCGCGCAGGTCCATGCCGATGAGGGCGAGGACGCGCTGTTCGCGCGGCTGCGGGCGATCCGGCCTCAGGCCTGGCCGAACTCGGTGATGATCGGCTTCGCCGACCAGGCGCTGAAGCGCGGCGGCCGGCTCACCGATGCGCTGCGCCGGCATTATGCCCACCAGCTCGAGGCCCAGCCGCGCTACCGCCAGTGGATGGCCGATCTCGGCCGCAGCGCCGAGATCGAGATGGCGGGCTGAGTACGCTCGTTCCCGGCCCGCGCCGGCAGAGTTCTCCGGCTTCGGCCGCTGGCCAGTCGCGAGAAGCATGGCGGTTTTGCCGTTGCCGCAGAGGGAGACGGCGGCGATCGGCCCTATGAATTCAAGGGACGGTGGCTGGCGATGGCATGAGCCATGCCTGCAGAAGAACGCCGCCGGCAAGGGGAACGCGACCATGACGAAGCTCGACGACTGGCTCGGCCAAAACCATGCCGAGTTCACGGCGATCCGCCGCGACATCCACGCCCATCCCGAGCTCGGCCTGGAAGAGCATCGCACGGCCAAGCTCGTCGCCGACAAGCTGCGCGAATGGGGCGTCGAGGTCACCGAGAATATCGGCCAGACCGGTGTCGTCGGCGTCATCCGCGGCAAGGGGCCGGGCCAGCGCGCCATCGGCCTGCGGGCCGACATGGACTGCCTCGCCCTCGAGGAGCTGACCGGGCTGCCGCACGCCTCGAAGTTTCCGGGCCGGATGCATGCCTGCGGCCATGATGGCCACACGACCATGCTGCTCGCGGCCGGGCGCTATCTCGCCGAGAACCGGGATTTCGGCGGCACGGTCAACCTGATCTTCCAGCCGGCCGAGGAGGGCCGCGGCGGCGCCAATGCCATGCTCGCGGACGGGCTGTTCGAGCGTTTCCCCTGCGACGCCATCTACGGCCTGCACAATACGCCGGGCGTGCCGGCATCGCATTTCGGCACGGCGGTCGGCCCCTTCCTGGCGGCGGCCGATTCGTGGCGGGTGACCTTCCGCGGGGTCGGCGGCCATGGCGGCTCGCAGCCGCATCGCTCGACCGACATCACCTATGCGCAGGCACATTTCGTGCTCGGCCTGCAGGGCATCATCGGCCGCAATGTCGCGCCGCTCGACACGGCTGTGATCAGCGTCGGCTTCATCCATGGCGGCGATGAGAACGCCTCGAACGTCATCCCGTCCGAACTGGTCATCGGCGGCACGGCGCGGACCTATTCGCAGGATGTGCGGGCTCTGGTGGAGCGGCGCATCGCCGAGCTTGCGGCTGCGACGGCGCAGGCCTGGGGCTGCGAAGCGGACGCCCATTACCATCGCGGCACCAGCCCGCTGGTCAACGCGGCCGAGCAGGTGAAGGTCGCGGTCGCAGCGGCCTCGTCCGCCGTCGATCCCGCGCATGTCAACGGCCAGATGCTGCGCGGCACGGGCGGCGAGGACTTCGCCGAGATGATGCTGGTCTGCCCCGGCGCCTTCATGCGCATCGGCAACGGCGTCGAGGCGGACGGCTCCTTCAAGGGCCTGCACACCCCGCTCTACGACTTCAACGACGCGATCATCCCGACCGGCGTGCGCTACTGGGTCGGCCTCGTCGAGCAGGAGCTCGGCCAGGGCTGGCAGGCCGTCGCTGCGGAGTGACACCGTCATGGTCGGGCTTGTCCCGACCATCCACGTCTTCCTTCAAGCAATGCGGTGTTCAAGACGTGGATGCTCGCCACAAGGGCGAGAATGACGGGTAGACCTGCGCGACCCCTCATCCGCCCCTTCGGGGCACCTTCTCCCGCAAGGGGAGAAGGGAGCGAGCTACCGCCGCGTCTGGTCGAAGACGACCTCGCGGTCGCCGGGATACTTGATCCGGTAGGCGAGGCGGATCTCCTTCTGCGCGCCGGGAGCGAGCTCAAAGCTCCAGGCCGAGACGCCGCGCTTGTCGCCGACCTGCTTCTCGGTCGGCGGCGTGCTCTGCGACAGCAATTCCACTGTGATGGCGCTGTTCTCCGAGAATGGCACCCGCTCGGTCACGGTGAGCTTGACCGGCTGGGCGTGCAGGCTCTTCACCACCGTCTTGAATTCGCGCTGGTCGGTGCGGGTCGCGCCGAGCCAGCCGGAATCGTTCTCGCGCCGGCGCACCGGCACGCGCGTCACCTTGAGGCGGTCATCGGCGCCGAAGCCGAGCTCGACCTTGTCGCCCGGCGCGACCTGCCGGAGGCGCCCCTTGCCGATATAGGCGCCGTCGCGGTGGAGATAGACCTCGCCGGCGAGCAGCGGCGCCTCATCCTCATGGCTGAAGCTGGCTTCGAGATAGGCCTTCTCCTCCAGCTCCGGCGTGGCGCGGGCCGAGAGCTCCGGCCTGACCTTGCCTTGCGTCAGCACGACTGCCTTGCTGGAGCCGTCCGGCGGGATGGAGACCCGGCCCGGGACGATGAAGCTCGCCTGATAGGCACCGGCGCTGACGCTGGCGGTCTGGACCTCGGCCTGCTGCTTCTGGAAGGCGTCGGCGGCGGGCTCCGGCGCGGCGGGGGCGGGGGCGATCGCCAGAGCG